>DASPZH010000505.1:0-12964 GCA_035636335.1 Streptosporangiaceae bacterium | reverse complement strand
GTCAGTTTAAACTGACAGACGGGCGGTGTCAAAACAAACTGACACCTAGTTCGCCGGATCGCTGTGCGCGACCGGCAGCCATACGCGGAAGCGGGTGTCGCCGGGGACGGACTGCACCTTCAGGTCGCCGTGGTGCCTGTTCACGATGATCCGCCAGGAAATGTCCAGGCCGAGGCCCGTGCCCTGGCCCACGGGCTTGGTGGTGAAGAATGGCTCGAAGATCCGGTTCGCGATGTCGGCTGGCACGCCCGGCCCGGTGTCCGCGAACTCGACGAGCAGCCGGTCCCCGTCGGCGGTGGTGCGGACGGTCAGCGTGCCCGTGTCGCCCATCGCCGAGACGGCGTTGTCGATCAGATTGGTCCAGACCTGGTTGAGCTCGGCGGGGTAGGTCGGTATCGGCGGCAGCGACCGGTCGTAGTCCCTGACCACGGTGATACCGGATCCGATCTTGCCGCCCAGCATCGCCAGGGTGGCATCGAGCAGCTCGTGGACGTCGGCCACCTGATACGGGGCGCGGTCGAGCTGGGAGTACTGCCGTGCCGCCCCGACCAGCGAGGAGATCCTGGTGACCGACTCGGCGATCTCGTTCATCAGCAGCTCGGTCTCCACCGTGTAACCCAGCCACCAGATCGCGCCGTTGAGGCTTCCCGCGGCGTCGGACTGGCCGCTGACCGCGGCCGCCACCTGATCGAGCCAGTCGGAGTCGAGGCCGGCCTGGACGAAGGTCGGCGCCAGGTCCCAGCCGCCGGTGATGTCATGCGCATCGAGCCAGCCGGCGACCTCGTCCTCGGTGTCCGATGCCTCGATCGGACTGAGCACCCGTGCCTTCGACGTCCGCTCGACCGCATCTTCCTGCAGCCGGATCAGGGCCGCCATGAACGGTCCGTCATACCGTCCCGCCGCGATCGTGCCCAGCTTGGCGCGCATGCCGGCGACACGGTCCCGCAGCGCGCCCGTGGCGCGCACGGCCGCCGCGGCGGGGTTGTTCAGTTCGTGCGTGAGCCCGGCCGACAGCGACCCGAGGGCAAGCAGCCGTTCCCGCTGGCCGATCGCTTCCTGTGTGTTCCTCGTCCCGAAGAACAGTCCCTCGAGCAGATGCACGGCCATCGGGAACCAGGCGGTCATGAGCTGCGCGAACGTCGCGGCATCCAGCACGAAGAACCGCGAGCGCTCGAGCACCGCCAGCGAGTTGTTGTAGACCTGCGGCACCCGATCGCCGAGATAGGCGACGAACGCGCCGGAGTAGACGCCGCGCGAGGACGTCCTGACGACCTCGACGTCGTCGTCTCCGATGCGGCGGGACATGACGAGCGTGCCCGACAGGAGCACGTACAGCAGGAGCGCCGGATCGCCCTCCGCGTAGACCGGACCTGGCTCGGCCACCACGACCCGGCCCTCGCGGCACAGCCAGGAAAGCTGGTCATCGGTCAGCTTCTCGAACAGGAAGAGCTCGCGAAGCTCGGCCGCGCTGCAGCCGGCCGGATCGCTCGGTGCCGTCGTCACAGCTTCTCCAGGTAGCGATGTACCAGCAGCACGGCCATCGCGCCCTCTCCCACCGCCGAGGCGACGCGCTTGGCCGACTCGGCGCGGGCGTCGCCGGCGACGAAGACGCCTGGCACGCTGGTCTCCAGGTGATAGGGCGGCCGGTCGAGCGGCCAGCCTCTCGGCCGTTGCCCGTCGGCCAGCAGGTCGGGCCCGGCCAGGATGAAACCGCGCTCGTCGCGCTGGACGACGCCGTCGAGCCACCCGGTCAGCGGGGCAGCGCCGATGAAGACGAACAGCCACTGCGCGGCGACCGTCTCGGTCGTTCCGGTCGAGCTGTCGCGCAGGGTCAGCTTCTCCAGGTGCCCCGAGCCATCGGCCCGGATAACGTCCATGCAGGTGCGGACGTGGATCGCCGGGTTGCTGGTGACCTGCTCGATGAGATAGTGCGACATCGACCGCTCCAGCGAGGGCGCGCGCACCAGCAAGGTCACCGACCGGGCCGACCTGGACAGGTAGACGGCGGCCTGGCCGGCCGAGTTGGCTCCGCCGACGATGTAGATATCGCTGCCGGCACAGCTCGTCGCCTCGGTCAGCGCCGATCCGTAGAACACCCCCCGGCCGGTCAGCATCGCCACGCCGGGCACGTCAAGCTGGCGATACGCGACGCCAGTGGCGAGAAGGACCGTGTGGGCGGCAACCGAGGTTCCGTCGCCGAACCGGACCGTCCGCGCCGACCCGTTCACCTCAAGGCCGGTGACCTCGCGGGCGGTCAGCAACTCGGCGCCGAACTTGGTGGCCTGGCGTCTGGCGCGATCGGTGAGCTGCGCCCCCGACACCCCGTCGGGAAAGCCGAGGTAGTTCTCGATCCGAGAGCTCTGCCCGGCCTGGCCGCCGGTGGCCGTCCGTTCGATCAGAACTGTGTGCAGTCCTTCCGACGCGCCGTAGACGGCCGCGCCGAGCCCGGCGGGACCGCCGCCGATGACGATGAGGTCATAGAAATCCTCCGACGGCGTCGTCGCGAGCCCCACCCGGTCGGCCAGCTCGGCGTCCGACGGCTCCACCAGCGGGTCACCGTCCACGGGTATCACGACCGGCAACCTCAAGCCGTCCGCCCCGGCCGCACTGAGCAGCCGCCGGCCCTCGGGCTCGTCGGCGGAGTACCAGCGGTAAGGGACCTGGTTGCGGGCCAGGAACTCGCGTACCTGTGACGACCGCGCCGACCAGCGATGACCGACCACCTTGGTCTCCGGCACGGGCCGGTGGTCGGCCGACAGCCAGGCGTCGAGCAGCGCATCCACGACCGGGTACAGCTTCTCCTCGGGCGGATCCCACGGCTTGAGCAGGTAGTAGTCCAGGTCGACCACGTTGATCGCGTCGATCGCCGCGCCGGTGTCCGCATAGGCGGTCAGCAGCGCTCGCCGGGCGCCTGGATAGATATCCATGGCCCGCTCGAGGAACTCGATGCCGTTCATTCCCGGCATCCGGTAGTCGGCCAGGATGACGGCGACGAGGTCGCCGCGCAGCTTCATCTGCCTCAGGGCATCGAGTGCGGTGTCGCCGGACTCGGCGCGCACGATCCTGTGCCGCTCGCCGTAACGGCGCCGCAGGTCCCTGGCCACGGAGCGGGATACCGCGGGGTCGTCATCGACGGTCACGATCGTTGCCCGTGCCGGGCTGGCCGGCCCGGTCACCGCCAGCTCCGGCCCTTTGGCCGATACTCCGGGTCCATGCCGCCAGTCTCCCCTCACCGGGCGGCCGGCGACAACCCGCCCCACCACCGAACCGGGGCCCAGGGCGGCCCAGTCCGGCAAAGCCCTCATCGGAGCTCATCAGGCGGAGGTGGCCTGGCGGGCGGCGAGCGCCACGAGCTCGAGCCGGGAGGTGAGGCCGGTCTTGGTGACCAGGTTCGAGACGTGGGTCTGGACCGTGCGGGGGGAGATGACCAGGGACGAGGCGATCTCGGCGCTGGAGCGGCCCTGCCCGATGAGCAGGAACACGTCCATCTCGCGGCTGGTGACGCCCAGCCGGCGGAGCTGCGGCGGGACGACCGCGTTCCCGCGACCGGTACGCGGTACGCGCTCGCCGGCCTGGCGGAGTATCCCGCGGCACGCCGACACGACCCGGTGGTAGCGGGCTTCATCCAGGTCCCGGACGGCTTCCCAGAGCCAGGCCCTCGGCTGGCCCCAGCCGTCGCGGAGCGCGGCGGGGGCGACGAGCCGGTGAAAGATGTGATTCCACCAGGGCGCGGAACGCTGGTACTCCGCTCTGCCACGCTCGGCCAGCTCGCTGGCGCGATCCGGCTGGCCGTCCGATCCCCTGAGCACCGCCTCGGCATAGGCCAGGCAGCCGCGATTCCAGTACGCGACCTCCGAGCCTGCCTCCTCGGCCTGGCGCAGCGCCGCGTATCCGCCGGTCCCGGCGACCGCCTCGAGCAGCGCCCAGTAACCCCACGCCAGGGCTGGAGCCGACAGCGGCTCCTGGCGTGCGTGCTCGACGCCGGTCACGCTGGCTTCCAGCGCGGCGCGCAGGTTGTTGCTGACGATCGCCGCCGTGACCCGGGCGTCGCCCCACGTGGTCGCGAGGACCGACTTGTCTCCGGACCCGATCCGCTCCGCGCGCTGGGCCAGGGACTCGGCCGCCCGCAGGTCGTTGCGGGTCGCCGCGATGCACGCCTGCGCGCCGACCGCCATGGCCTCCACGCGGCGCATCTTCAGGCGCCCGGCCGCGCGCTCGCTCCGCTCGGCCGCCCGGAGCGCCTGGTCCAGGTCGGTGCCGAGACTGACGGCGTTGGCGAGCTGCAGGTCGAGCACCGCGGCCGTCGACACCGCGCCCGCGTCCACGGCCAGGCGCCTGGCCTCGAATAGCCTGCCGGGCCCGGCGCCTTCGAGCATCTCGATCGTGCCGAGCTCGTGCATGGCCTGGATCCGGCGCACCGGCAGGTCGTGCTGGGACGAGACGACGAACGCGCGTTCGAACGCGGCTCTCGCCGCGCCCGTGTCGCGGACTCGCTCGCATCGCCCGATGACGTCAAGCGCCTCGCACGCCGCGCCGGCGGCGCTGTCCGGCAGCCCGGCCGCCTCCGCGCTCGCCAGAGCGCTGCGCGCGAGCGCCAGGGCTCGTTCGGCGTCGCCCGCGTCGATGGCGCACCGTGCCGCCACCGCATCGGCCCAGCCGCCCAGCGTGGGATCCGGCGTTCCCGCGGCGAGCGCGCGTGCCGCGGCGACCTCCTGCTCGGCCAGGCTCAGCCGATCCCCTTCCGACAGGGTCCTGGCGACCCCCAGCCGGATCTCGGCCTTGCGCTGCGCGGACGTGCCGACCGCGTCCAGCTCGGCCAGCAGCCGCTCGGCGGTCGGGACCAGCCGGTCACAGTCGCCGGCCAGCATGTGGACGCGGACGAGCGCGTCGTCGATGTCGGCGAGTAGCTGCGGGTCGGGCGACTGGGTGCTGGTGAGCACGTCCCTGGCCCGGGACAGCGAGGCGTCCGCGCTGGTCAGCGCCCCTTGCTGCAGGGAACGACGGCCGACCTCGAGGATCAGGGCCGCGGCGCGGGCGGGCTCGCCGGCCGTCTCGTGCAGCTCGGCGGCGAGCTCGCACCACGATCCCGGCAGGCCGGGATGCGCGGCCTCGACCTCGGCGGCGGCGCAGGCGGCGAGCCTGGCGAGGATGGGGGGCAGCGTGTCCGACATGATCGCGTCTCTGGTCAGGCTGTGCCTGAACCTGAAGGCGGGAAGGTCAGGGCAGGGCTCGACGAGTTGCGCCTCGTGGGCGCGCCACAGTGCGTTCAGGACGTCCTGTTCCGGCGCGTTCAGCATGCCGGGCAGCAGGGTCCAGTCGAACTGCCGGCCGAGCACCGCCGCGGCGACGACCACGTCGACCACCGGCTGGCCCAGCCTGGCCAGCCGGTGCCGCACCGACTCGGCGATGGAGACCGGGACGGCGGTCTTGATCCGCTCGTCTGACTGCCAGCCAGAACCGGACCGCGCCAGCTCGCCGGAGGAGACCGCGGCGGCGAGTATCTCCTCCACCGCGAACGGCAGCCCGTCACAGCTCGCGAGCAGCCGGGCCGCGATCTGTTCCGGCACCGTCTCCTGGTCCAGGCACTCCGCGGCCATCCGCCTGATGTCGGCGTCGGGCAGCCGGTGAACCTCGACGATCCTGGCGGCGCGGCGGGAGTCGATCGACTGGACCAGGTCCAGGGCCGCCGACGGCTCCCCGTCCCGCAGCGTTCCGACGCAGAGCAGCCGTTCGCTCGCCACGTTGTCGGTCAGGTACTCGAGGATCGACAGCGTCTCAGGGTCGGCGAAGTGCAGGTCCTCGAGTACGAGCAGCGTGCCCTTCCCGTCCAGGCAGGTGAGCAGGCGCAGGAACGCCTCGCCGAGGATCAGCGGTGACATCTCGGCGGCCTGCTGCGTGGCCCGGCCGTAGTCGGGAACGATCGACGCGAGTGCGGGCCGGTACTCGGCCAGCTCGGGTGCCTGCGGTATCCCGGTCGTGCGCGCCAGCATCATCGCGGCCTCGACGATGGGCCTCAGCGGCACCGGGTTCGCCGCCTGGACGGCACGGCCGACGGCTACCGTGAAGCCGCGCGACGAGGCGAGCGTGACCAGCTCCCGTGCGAGGCGAGATTTCCCGACCCCGGGCTCGCCGACCAGGAAGATCATCCCCCCGCTCTGGTCAGCCCGGTCAAGCGACGCGGTCATCGCCCCGAGTTCAGCCTGCCGTCCCACCAGGGCGCGGCACTGGATAGCTCCCATCTGTTCCAGACTATCCGCTACTGTTGGTGATGCTACTGTTGCGTTTTGTAATTACCGTGCGCGGGCGTGCGTCCGCTGCCCGCGATTCGGGCCTTGGCGGGCTGGTCGGGCCAGCGCAGCCGAGCGGCGCGCGTGCCATCGCGTTCCACCCGCGCCAGTCGCAGCAGCCAGCCCGCGATGCCGGCGGCGCCCTGCATCCAGCCGACGGCGGGCTCGGTCTCCGGCGGGCTGATCCGGTGCTCGGCGTGCGACCACCGGACACCGGACTCGTCGGCGACGCGCCGGTCAAGCACGTCGTCGGCCAGCGTTGCCGCCCAGGTCAGCCACTGCCGGTCGGCGGAGTCCTGGTAGTGATCGAGTGCCATCTCGCCCACGCCCGCCGTTCCGCAGCACAGGCCGATATTGTCCCAGAAACCCGGATACCGGCGCGCGGGAAGGCCGCTGCGGCGTACGGCCAGCCGGCCCGCGTCCGCCCAGCCGGCCCAGCCGTGTCCCGGCTGCTCGGTGTCCAGGAGCTGGAACAGGCGGAGCGTGCCGGTCGGCCCGTGGCACCAGCCGAAGCTGACCGGTGCCTGAGGATCGACCAGCGGAATGCTGTGCGGCACGGCCAGCGTCCCGTCCGGCCGGTTGCCGAGCCTGACCAGCCGCCGGCCGGCCAGATTCGCGAGCTCGAGTAGTTCTGGCCGGCCGAGCGGTGTGCTGGCGGCCGCGAGCGCGTAGCCGATACCGGCCAGGCCGTGCGAGAAGTTAGGCAGGAACGACCGGTCGCCGGGCAGCGCGTGCCAGTCGGGCAGCCCGTCGATCCACTCGGCCTCGGCGGCGAGCCGGTCCGCGATCCGCGATGCGCCTGGCATCGCGCTGGTTCCGCCGAACGCGATCAGGGCCGCCAGCACGCCGGCCTCGCCGCAAAGCAGGTCACGCCACTCGCTGACCGGCCGCACCGCCGCGATCCGCGCCAGCCCTTCGGCCGTGTCCCGTGCCGCCTGCCGGGCCGCCAGGTCGCCGCTGGCCTGCCCCCAGATGTCCAGCGCCGTCATCGTCCCGGCCAGACCGGTGTACAGCCCGGGATCGGGCCCGTACCCGTCGCCCGCCGCCGCGCCCGCCGTGACGGCGTGCCAGGCCTCCAGGTCGTCCCGGGCCAGGCCGCGCAGCCGCCCGGCCGCGGCGCGGGCATGGTTGTCGAACTCGGTGAGTCCGGCCAGGCGCGCCTCCGCCAGCGCGACAAGCACGCCGGCGGTTCCCGCGTACAGGTCGTCGGTGAGCGGCTCCCCGGCTGCCCTGGTCTCCGGCCAGCTCACGCCGTCGCCGGTGGCCACGGCCGCGTCGGTGACCCACCGCAGCGCATCCCTGGCGACCGCCACGAGCCGGCCGGGCGGGCCGGGCCGGCCCGGATCCTGATCGCGTCTCATCTAACCCATCGTGACACTCCGGCCGCATCCCGCTTTCGGCGGCCAGGTGATCCCGCGACGTTGCGCCGTTCCACATCCGTGCGAGCGCGGGCTAACCGGCGGCCGCCTCCGGCCGGCCAGGCCGCCGCCAGCGCGCAGGCCGCGCCGGCGCCGAGCACGACCGCGGTCGCGGCCGCCGCCGCGATCGCGTAGCCGGCCGCCAGGACCGAGCCGGCGAACGCGGCGTAGGCGACGATGATCAGGGCGCCGGTGACGCGCCGCAGGCCGCGGTGCCGGTAGGCCAGGGCCAGCACCGCGAGCGTCAGCAGGACGTACCAGACGGTGATGAGCACCGCCTGCCCGGACGGCCTGCCCAGCCCGAGCACCGCGGCCGGCACCAGCAGGCCGGCGACGACGTTGAGCGTGTTGCTGTTCAGCGCGGTGCTGAGGGTGGCGGCGCCGCGGCCGCGGGCGGCCAGGTACACGGCCGCGACGGCGTTCGGCAGGCTGGTGACCGCCGCCAGCACCAGCCCGCCGGTGACGAGCTCGGGGACGGCCCAGCGGGCGCCGAGCACCGAGGCGGCCCGCTCCATCGTCACGCTCGCCGCGATCACCACGGTCAGCGCGAGGACGGCGGCGAGCGCGTCGGTCCACCGGCCCCTGGCGGGCCGGATCGCCTCCTCCAGTTCGAGTTCTTCCTCGGAGACGGCCGACCGCAGCCACGCCGCCCACCGGCGCGGGATCGGCAGCCGCTCCAGGCCCCGGCCCTCCCGGCCGAGCACGACCAGGTAGAGCGCCAGCACGCCGCCCGCCATGGCCAGTCCCCAGGCGGCGGGCACCGCCCCGACCACCACGGTCAGGCTCACCGCCGCCACCCAGACGGCGAGGATGCCGCCGAGCAGGACTACCTTGCGGTGCAGGTTGATCCGCCCGGCGACCACCGCGCCGAGACCGAGCAGCGCGGCGAGGTTGAACACGTTGGACCCCAGGATCACGCCGGCGCCGACTTGCGGCTGGTGGTGGGCGACCGCGGTGACGGCCGCGGTCACCTCGGGCGCGTCCGCCGCCAGTGCCGCGACGATTCCCAGCAGCGCCTCGGACAGGCCGAGCCGCTCGCCCACCCGCTCCAGCCGTGTCACCAGCACGAGGCTCGTGAGCAGGCTGACCGCGGCCCCGGCCAGAAACGCGGGCGCCGCCAGTGCTGTGGGCATCGCTCAGACGCCAGGCTCGGTGAGCACGGCAGCCAAGTCTAGGTTCGCGGCCCGCCCGCGCCGCCCCCAGGACGCGGCCACGCCCGGCCGAGTCGGGACGCCGGCGGCTGGACCGGCGCGATCGCGGTGACCTTGTCCGGCGCCGCGGCTCGGACTAGCCTGATTTCGGGCGCGCCGCAGAACCGGTCGGCACCGACCGATACCGACCATGACCCGGCCGCTGCGTGAGGTAACGCTGCGTGAGGTAACGATGAGGTGCCAGAGAGCTTTACTCGCCGCACGCGCCATAGCTGCCGCGCGATGCCAGCCGCGGGCCGGCGTCGCGCCGGCCGGCCGAGCCGCGGAGGGAGCCAAGCCGTGTCCGGCGCGGGCTGCGTGATCGTCGGCGTGAGCGGCTCACCGGGAAGCCTGCAGGCGCTGCGCGTCGCGGAGACGCTGGCCCGTTCCCGCGAGGCCGCGCTGGTTCCCGTGATCGCGTGGGTGCCGCCGGGCGGCGACGCTGCCGACCGTGGCCAGCCGTCCGTGCATCTGCGCCTGCTATGGCAGGAGGCCGCCTGCGCGCTGCTGCGCGACGCGCTGGCCGCGGTATGGGGACAGGGGCCAGTCGACGTGGAGGTGCGTCCGTACGTGCAGCGCGGTGAGCCCGGCCGGGTGCTGACGAGCATCGCGGCCGAGCCCGACGACCTGCTGGTGCTCGGGGCGGGCCGGCGCGGCGCGCTCCGGATGTTCCGGTGCCGGGTCAGCCGTTACTGCGCCGCGCACGCAAGCTGCCCGGTCGTCCTCGTCCCGGAGCCTGACTTCGCCCGCGACCTCAGGCGGCTGCGGTTCGCGTGGGCGTTCCGCCGGCGGCCGCTGACCCCGGCCGAGGTGCTGCGGCGCGGCGGCTCCCAGGCGGGCGGCGGGCCGGTGCGCGCGTAAGAGCCGGCCGCACGCCGCCGCCGTGCTCAGGGCTGGTCGTCGCGCAGCCTGGTGGCCTCCAGGTCCAGGCTGTGCTGGAGCCGCCGGCGGGTGGCGTCGCTGATCAGGCCGCCGTCGAAGAACCTGGCCAGCTCCGTGTTCTCGGCCGCGCTGAGGTCGCGGCGAAGCTGCTGTTCGGTCAGGCCGCCGGACTTGGGGCCGCTTCCTGCTGGCCGGGGTCGGCCTGCTCGGCCATGCCGGCGAAGCGGGCCAGCGGCTCCAGGGTCAGGCCCTGCACGATCAGCGAGATCACGATGACCGCGGTAACCAGGACCAGGATCAGGTCGCGCTGCGGCAGCGCGGCCCCGCTCCTGGCGGTCAGCGGTATCGACAGGGCCGCCGCGAGCGGCACCACCCCCCTGGTGCCCGCCCAGGACACCACGGCGGGCGCCTGCCAGGACGGGCGCCCGCCGCCGCGGCGCCACTGGCTCAGGAGCGACAGCGGGAAGACCCACAGGATCCGCGTGGCGAGCAGCGTTCCGAAGACCGCCAGCGCGATCAGCGGCCAGGCCACGCCGGGCGACACCGAGCGGATCAGCACCGGGAACTGCAGGCCGATCAGGCTGAATACGACGCTTTCCAGCAGGAAGATGACGGTCTGGTAGAACGCGTGTACCTGCAGCCGGGTGGGAGCGGTCGTGACCTGGGCGCGGCGGGCGCCCACGGCCAGGCCCGCGACGATCACGGCCATGACCGGGGAGACGTGCAGGTTCGCGCCGAGCACGTACGCCGCGTACGGGGTGACCAGCGCCAGCACGGTTTCCAGCACCGGGTCGGTGACCCGCCGCCGGACCAGGATGACCCCGGCGGCGATCACGGCGCCGGCCGCGGCGCCTCCCGCCGCCAGGATCACGAACTGCGCCGCGCCGGCCAGCAGGATGCCGATCGCCGAGGATCCCGCGGCCGTCCCGCCGACCGCGATCGAGACCGAGATCTGGAACAGCACCAGGCTGGTGGCGTCGTTGAACAGGCTCTCGCCCTGCACCAGCGCCTGGATCCTGGACGGCAGCGACAGCCGGCGCCCGAGCGCGCTGACCGCCACCGGATCCGTGCTCGCCAGCACGGCTCCGAGCACGAGCGCCATGCTCGCCGGGACGGCCGCTACCGCTCCGGCCACTGCCGCGACCGCCGCCGCCGAGGCCAGCACCAGGCCGACGGCCAGCACGCCGACGGGACGCCAGACCGCCCGCAGATCGCGCCACGGCAGTTCCTCGCTCGCCGCGTACAGCAGCGGCGGCAGCACCACGAGGCTGACCACGTCCGGCGACACCCGGACCTGCGGCACCGGGGGCAGCAGGCCGACCGCCACCCCGGCGACGACCAGCAGCGACGGCGCCGGGATCCGCAGCCGCCTGGCGAACACCGCGACCACGGTGCCCAGCACCACGAGAAGCAGGACGGCTTCGACACCTCGCACGCCGACGCAGCGTACCCGGGAGGCGGCGGCGATCAGTCGGTGAGCTCGTCAAGATCACTTTCTGGCTGCTCGGGGACGGCTGAACGCGGGTCGCGCAGTGCGTAGGTCAGGTAGGCGAATTGGCCTGCCCGCTCGACGTCGATCAGGTTGAGTCGGGTCGAGAGCAGCCGTCGTGGCAGCAGTGGCGCGCCGGCGCCGAGGGTTACCGGCGCCACGCCGAGGATTACCTCGTCGAGAAGCCCGTGGTCGGCGAAGGTTCCCACCAGGTCGCCGCCCCCGGTGAGCCATACGTTCTTGCCTCGTGCGGCGCTGACCATTGCTTCGTGTACGGGCCTGACGTCACCGTTGACGAAGGTGATACTCGCGTCGGCGACCAGGGGCAGAGCGTGATGTGTGAACACCCAGCACGGGACCTCCCCGTACCAGGTGCGCCACTTGCGCGGCTGGTCGAGCAGGTTCTCGTGTTCGAGCACCCACCGGTAGCTGTTCGCGCCCATCGCGAACGCTCCGACGCCGGCGAAGAACGGGCCGAACTGGTCGGCTCCCCTCGGGGCCTGACGTAGCCACTCGAGTGAGTGGTGCTCGTCGGCGATGAATCCGTCGATGCTGGTCGTGGTGAAGTACTGAGTCTTTGTCACCGGATCATTCTGCCGCCGCCGGACCTTCGCCAGCTTGCGCGTCTCCGGCGAAGGACTCCGGGGCCTTCCTCGGGTGGGTGCACCAGGCGACCATGATCGGCCAGGGACAAAGATGACAGCGGGGCCGCGGGCCGGGTCCGGCCAGGGACTCAGCGTGGTCCCTGACCGGACCGGGCCGGACACTACCGCCCGGCGGCCGCCCGGCCAGCACCAGGCAGAGTCGGGGTGTGCTCGACCCGCACGGCCTGCAGAGCCCGCGTGCTCAGGCCGAGCAGGTCCAGGATGGTCGGCGCGATCTGCGTGGTCTCGACCGGTGCGCCGATCACCCGCCCGTCCAGCGGGCCGGGGAGCACGACCAGGATCGGGACGTTCCGGTCCTGGCGGTCCGCACCGCCGTGCTCGGCGATCTTCCCCGCGCCGCCGGTGTAGACGACGCCGTGCCGGACGATTCCGAAGACATCGGGATGCCGGGGATCGGCGGGCGGGACGCCGAAGTACGCTGCGGACCCGGCTCCCGCGTAGACGGTCTTCAGGCCGGAGGCCGGCACCGTGATGGGGTTGCCGTGCACATCGTTGCCCGAGGCGGAGTGGGTGAGGAGGTAGCTCCTGGCGAAGTCGGCTGCCGCCTGTGAGCGGTCGCTCAGCCATAGCTGCATCACGTCGTCGTCCGTGGCGAAGCTGACGAGATCGCCGGCCCCGGATGCGCGGCGGTCCATGCCGCGTTGATGCCGTCGATGATCGGGCCGTCGGGAACCCGGGCGAGGTCATTGGGGTCGGTCGGCGACTGCCCGTGCTTGGCCGAGATGATGATCGCGGTCTGGCCGGCCAGCCCCCGCGCCCTGATCTCCGCGACCATCGCGCCGATCTTGGCGCTGACGTAGTTGAGCGCGCGCACACGAGAGGGCAAACGCACGGTGATGCCTGGCGGTCCAGTTCGGCCGCCTGATTCCATGATCCTGGTGGATTGCACCGAGCCGCGGCTACCGGACTACGACCGCGACCGTGAAGTGCCGCTGCGGTGGCTGGCAGCGCAGTGCCTCGCCGCACGTCTGGCGGCTCGCGGTGATCACGGCGGTCCCCCTGGCGAGCGCGGTGAAGGTCGTCTGCACCGGAA
>DASPZH010000504.1:0-3097 GCA_035636335.1 Streptosporangiaceae bacterium | reverse complement strand
GCCATAAGTTCCCGTTGCCCGTGTCATGCAGGCAGCCACGCCGCGCGGGTCCCACGGCCGGCAACACTACCTCACGGCCCGGACCCCCGGAGCCAGCGCGTGTCGACCGAACTCCTGCTCCGGAAATGGCGTTCGCCCGGTACGCGCGGGAACTCGCCGCCGACCCAGATGCCCGGCAACTGTTCGCTCAGCAGCGCGCAACGAAAGCGTCCCGGGACCGTCGCCCCCAGGCGGCTCGGCACCCGGGCCGCCGTGACGGTCCCGGCTACGGGTCCTCTGCGTTGGCTCAGCTCAGGCCGAACATTTCCCGGCACGGCTCGAGACCCTCGATCGCGACCTCGCCGGTCCGGGCGGCCCTGGCAGCCCGGCCGGCCTCCCACCCGGACCGGTCCAGCCTGAGCCGCCGAAGCTCGGCGGGCCGACCGCGGATCACCTGCCGCCCAGTCCCGTCATCTCGGTAACCGAGCTTGCGTGACACGGCCAGCGACGCGGCGTTGTCGGTGAATGCGGCGGACGTGGCGAACTCGGCCCCGAGGCCGTCGAACGCCAGCGCCAGCGCGGCCGCGCGCATCGCCGTGCCGATCCCCCGGCCCTGGTGCCGCCGGCCGAGCCACGAGCCGGTGCCGACCTCCCGCAGGACCGGGAAGTCCGCGGCGCCCAGGCCCTGCGTCCCCACCACGGCGCCGTTCCGGACCACGACCAGGTTCAGCGTCCAGTTGGCCGGGCTCCACGACCCCAGGCACGACCAGTGGTGCTGCAGGACTGACCGGGCCCGCGCGGCCGGGTCGACGTCGGTCCAGGGCACGCTGAACGGCTGCACGGCGGGGTCGTGCACGCCCGCCTCGGCCAGCGCGGCGAGCGCGCTGAGGTCGGCCTCGTCGGGCAGCCGCAGTTCCAGCGGGCCGGCCAGGACCCTGAGCCCGCCGACC
Organism: Streptosporangiaceae bacterium; assembly: GCA_035636335.1. GTDB lineage: Bacteria > Actinomycetota > Actinomycetes > Streptosporangiales > Streptosporangiaceae > Chersky-822. The sequence goes on along the minus strand of DASPZH010000504.1, from coordinate 2,168 downwards.
GGCCAGTACCCCGCCGGGCGGGACGGCGGCCCGCCGTGGCCGGGGTGCCGCGGGCTCTGCTGGGTCATGGCGACGATTATCCCGGCGGCGCCGGTCCCGGTTCCACCGGATAGTCCCGGCACGACAGCGGCAGTCCCTCCCGGACCAGGTCCGGGAGGGACTGCCGCCAACCAGCTTCCTACTCAGATCCTTAGACCGGACCGAAGTAGAAGGCGAAAAGCTGGTTGGTCCTGACCTGGCCGCCGACGTGGCTCTCAGGCTGGAGCTGGATCTGGTTGGTCGGCTTCTGCGTGCCGGTGTTGAGCGTCATGACCAGCGGCTGGCTGAACTTCGTGTCGCCGCCGTTGATCCACGGGCAGTAGTTGACCGACGGGTCATTGCCGGGGCCGACCGGCGGTGTCGTGGCGACGCGGCAGTCGGTGCCGAGCGTGGCGTTGTTACGGTCGAGCACCCACACGGTCTTGGCGCTCACGCCGCAGTTCTGCAGCGTGACGTTCTCGCCGGCCACGCCCGCCCTCGCGACGCCAGCGCACAGCGCCGACTCGTTGCCGAACGGAGCCCAGTTGAGCTCGAACACGTCGAAGAACGGGTAGTGGGTGCAGACGTACGACGTCGGCGAGAAGAAGTCGTTCGCCAGGAAACCGCAGTACTGGAACACGAACCCGCTGACCGACGGCTCAAAGTCGCCGTTGGGCCGGAAGTTCCCGGCAATGTGCAGATTGACCTTCTTCCCGACCTTGCCGCCGGTTCCCGTGTCGCCCTTGATGAAGGCGTTCAGGGTCTGCTGCGAGCCGAGCTGGGCGCTGAACAGGCTGACGCAGAGCGAGCCGCACGCGACCGTGTCCTTCTTGACGTGAGTGTCCGCGCTCGCCGTGCCGGTGCTCAGGCCGAGGCCAGAAGCCGCCACCGCCGCCGCCGATACCGCATAGAACGCCTGGGTAAAGCGCTTGCGCATCGTCTATTTCCTTCCTGTTGTCTGCCGCTGCTGCATTCCGGTGCCTTGGGCGGTCAAGGCGCACCGGTCTGCGGCCAAGAACACGGACTGGCAAAGGTAGCGCTTAGTGATTCCCGCCCTGCCAGTTCACTACGTGACGTTACCACCATCTGCCTCTCCGTAATCAATCCGTTCGTTGATTCCGCGCTGAATTTCTCCCGCCGCCGCCGCAAGTCGAGTCGGAACATGCCATCTGTCCTGCTATAACAGCAGAAGAGCGGCCCAGAAAGGGCCCGTGATCGCCGCTAGGCAAAGAACGGCTCGCACCACATGTTGTCCGCAGAGAAGGTTACATACGGTAATCACGGGCGGGCATTCTCCATGCCGTCGCGCCGCGATCCGATGATGGTCACCGGCATGACGCGAGGCGCAACGAGCCCCGTCCCCGGCTCCCTGCCGCGGGCCGACGCGGCGTTCGCCTACTGTAGGAAGGTCCGCGGCACGAGCCCGCGAGGAAGCAGGAAGGATGGTCGGCACGCGTGAGCGACGCCCTGCCGCGGTCGGTCCGGACTCAGCTTGACGACCCGTTCGCGGAGCTGACCGGCCCGCTGGCCGCGGCCAGGAAGCTCTCCTTCGAGGTCGTCGAGTCCGAGCTGGTGTCACCGAGCATGCAGCGGATCGTGCTGACCGCGCCCGAGCTCGCCGGGTTCAGGTACCACCCGGGCCAGGACGTGATGCTCTTGGTCGGCGCTGAGGGGAGGCGGCCGGTGCGGCGGCGGTACACGATCCGGTCCCTGGACCGGGCGGCGCTGGCGCTGACGCTCCACGTGGTGCGCCACGGCGACGGCCCGGGCGAGCGCTGGGTCCGGTCGGCTCGCCCCGGCGACACGATCGAGGGAATCGGCCCGCGCGGGAAGATCACCACGTTCCCCGAGGCCGACTGGCACCTGTTCCTGGGTGACGAGTCGGCGATGCCCGCGATCCTGGCGATGACCGAGTCGCTCCCCGGCGACGCGGTCGCGACGCTGGCCATAGAGACCCCGGGACCCGACGACGAGCAGGAACTGCTCGCTCCGGCCAGAACCCGGCTGAGCTGGCTGCACCGGCTCGGCGGGCCGGCCGGAGACCCGGGACTGCTGAGCGCCGAGGCCGCGGAGATCGAACTCGGCGGCGGTGACGGGCACGCGTACCTGTTCGGCGAGGCAGCGGTCGTGTCCGCGCTGCGGGAGATCCT
>DASPZH010000503.1:0-4318 GCA_035636335.1 Streptosporangiaceae bacterium | reverse complement strand
GGACAGGAAAGAGCGGAGGCCCCTCCATGTATGAGATGGAGGGGCCTCGCCCGGCCTAGGCACGCTCGCCAGCCGATGACTCGGCGGCCGATGCGACGCCCGGCAGCCACCGGGTATCGGGCACCGCCTGGAATCGCCGGTCGCCCGGCTCTCCCCTGTGTTCCCCGGGTCTCCCCGGAGACCGGCCCGCCGTCGGTGGTGAGAGACTTTCTACTGCCACCGCGGCGGGTCGCACAAGGCGTTCGGTGAGTAATTACAAGATTCTTTTGGCTGTCCACAGGACGTGTCGCGCTTATCCACCGCGAGAGGCCGCCGTTCGCAGCTTGTCCACAGGCTGATGCACAGGCGGGCCGGCGCGGGCCGGCGGCTGGGTGCGGCACGCCGGTAACCCCGCGATCACGCGCGCGGCATGCTGGCCGAGGTCGTCGAGTATGTCGCCGATCCTGGCGTTGATCAGCGTGAGGTGCCCCTCGCCGGCCAGGAGGTGAGCGTGGGCCTGCGGCAGCCGGCCGGCCAGCCACTGGCCGTGCGCGAACGGAACCATCGCGTCCTGGTCGCCCTGCCAGACCGAGACGGGCACGCGGACCTGGTCCAGGTTGAATCCCCAGTCGCGCACGAACGCCAGGTCGTCGTCGCGCCAGCCGGCGATCCCCGTGCTCAGGGCCGCCCTGGTCGACTGGGCCATGTACGCCGCGAACTCGCCGGTCAGCGCGGCCCGGTCGGCCGCGGTGACCAGGTCGCCGAATGCCTCGGCGACCTGCTCGGCCGTGACGTCGGCCAGTACTTCCGCCACCGGGCCGAGAAGGGCCTCCAGGGCCGTCTCGCCCTCCGTCGCCGCCCCGAACTCGGTGACGTTCTCCGCCGCCATTCCCGCCAGCCAGTCGAGGTCGCGGGCGGGATACGGAGCGATGCCGGCGATGGTGGCGGCTGCGACGCAGCGGTCGGCGAGCAAGGCCGCCGTCGCCAGCGCGTGCGGGCCGCCGCCCGACCAGCCCGCGGTGACGAACCGCCTGGCCCCGATATGGTCGAGCACCAGGGCGACATCGGCGGCCGCGTCGGCCACCCGCCGGGCCGGCTGCGCCCCGGAGTTCCCGTATCCGGGCCTGGCGTAGAACACCGACCGGAACCCCCGCGTCGTGGCCGCCTCGACCAGCGGCGGGAACGCGACCAGGCCCGCCGGAGTGCCGGTGTGGAAAACCAGCGGCAGGCCATCCCGCGGGCCGGCCGTCAGCACCTCCACCGACCTGCCCGGAGCCGCCTCGACGACGAAGCGGTCAGTTCCGTTGGCCATCGCTCTCCTCCTCATGCTGACGCCCCATCGACATCACGCTACTGGGGAGTTAATTTCCGGCAGGCGGCGAGCGCGGCGCCGAGGTCGGTGACGGCCGGACAGTCGGCCGCGATGCGCACCTGGGCCCGGACACGGAGGCGACCTTCAAACGACGCCCGCTGGATCGACGACACCGCGGCGCCGACCACGGTCCCGTCCCGGAGTCCCGCGCGGGTCGGTGCGGCGGTCCGCCCGGCGGCGGATCCTGGCCACCGGAATAAGCCTCAAGGTGCTCTCGCACGGCGGCTCGAACGCCATAGCGGTCGCGTCGTGGCGCTCGGCCGACCACCACGCGCTGTTGTGGGGCGCTCCTCAGGAAGGCTTGGTAATGCCCAGCGTTGACGGAGAACAGTACGTGCACGGTCATCGTTACGACGCTGGCGGCATGTACATCACGGGTGAGCCGTTCATCCTGATCGGCCGCAACGCGAACCTCGCCCGGACGACCACCAGCGAGGAGACCGTTGACCAGCGGATGTACGCCATACAGGTGAACTTCGCCACCTGCCCGCCGACCTACCTCTTCGACGGCAAGTGGCGGAAGATGGCGGTGCCCGTTACGGCTCGGAAATGTCGGCGACCAGGGCTCGGAGGACGGCGATGATGTCGCCGGCCGCCGCCGCGATCGCGACGCCGTGCTCGCCGGCACCGAGGGTGATCTCGCGGCCGGCCAGGCGCTCGTCGGCGACGACCGGCCACGGCTTGACCGAGCCGAACGGCGTGATGGTCCCGCGCTCGTACCCGGTCACCTCCCGCGCGACCTGGGCGTCGGGCAGCGACAGCCGGCTGACGCCGAGCAGTGCCCGGAGCTTGGGCCACGAGATGGTCCGGTCGCCGGGGACGAGCACGAACAGGAAGTCGTCGTCGCCGCGCCGGATGACGAGGGTCTTGACCACGTCAGCGGGGATCACACCGCGGGCGTCGGCCGCCTCGGCGAGGCTGCGGACCGGGCCGTGCCGGATGACCCGGTAGCTGAGCCCGGCAGCATCGGCGGCGACTAGCGCGGGTGTCGTCATGGTGGAAGTATGCCAGGTCAGGTCCAGGCTAATTTCCTGCCCGAATTCGGGCAAGAACTTGGAACTCGGGTCCGCGGCGCGCAGGATGGGCGGGTGGACAGGGAGCTGATCGCCCGGGTCGCGGCATCGACCGGCCTGTCCGATGGCGAGGCCGCTCGCGTGGTGACCGACGTCGTCGGCTGGTACCAGGAGCCGGTCGAGGGCTTCGTCCGGCGGCGCCACGCGCATCTGCGCCTGTACGGGAAGAAGAACGAGGAGATCTTCGCCGTGATCGCGGCGGAGCTTGCCGAGCGGCTCGTCGCCGCACCGGTCCTGTCGGAGCGCCAGCTTCGCCGGATCGTCTACGGCTGACAGCGTGCCGAGCCGAGCTGGACCGCCGAGCAGGACCGGGACCGCCGAGCAGGACCGGGACCGCCGAGCAGGACCGGGGCCGCCGATCAGAGGAGACAGGAAGCGCATGTGCGGAATCGTCGGCTACATCGGCAGCCAGAACGCCGTCCCGCTGCTGATGGAAGGCCTGTTCCGGCTGGAGTACCGCGGCTACGACTCGGCCGGGATCGCGGTCATGACCTCCCGCGGCAACCAGGTCTGCCGCCGGGTCGGCCGGGTACGCGAGCTCGAGGCGGCGCTGCCGCGGCGGCTGACCGGCAGGGCCGGCATCGGGCATACCCGCTGGGCGACCCACGGCGCGGTGACGCAGGAGAACGCGCACCCTCAGGTCAGCGAGGACGGCAGGATCAGCGTCGTCCACAACGGCATCATCGACAACGCCACGGACCTGCGCGAGGTCCTGATCGGCAAGGGCGAGACCTTCAGCTCGGAGACCGACACCGAGGTGGTGGCGCACCTGATCGCTCGGTCCTCCGCCGGCTCGCTCGAGGACGCGGTGCTCGACGCGCTCGGCCAGATCACCGGCACGTACGCGTTCGCGGTCACCGACGCCGACCACCCGGACCGCATCGTCGTGGCCAGGAACGGCTCGCCGCTGATCCTCGGCGTCGGCGACCGCGAGATGTTCGTCGCCAGCGACCTGTCCGCGCTGGTCAGGCACACCACCTCGGCCGTGCACCTGGACGACGGCGAGCTCGCTACGGTGACCGCCGGCGGGTTCAGGACGTTCAGCCGGGAGCAGGAGAACACCGCGAAGAAGCCGGTCCGCATCGACCTCGAGGCGCAGGACGTCGACCTGTCCGGCTACCGGCACTTCATGCGCAAGGAGATACTCGAGCAGCCGGCTTCGGCCGAGCGGATGCTGCGCGGCAGGCTCGACGAGCGGTTCGGCACGGCCAGGCTCGACGGGCTCAATCTCAGCCCCCGCGAGCTGCGGGGATTCCGCCGGGTGAAGATGCTCGGCTGCGGCTCGGCCTACTACGTCGGCCAGGTCGGCGCCCAGCTAATCGAGGAACTGGCCAGGATGCCCGCCGATGCCGAGCCTGCTTCGGAGTTCCGGTACCGCAACCCGGTGATCGAGCCAGACACGCTCTATGTGGCGGTCAGCCAGTCGGGCGAGACGGCCGACACCGCCTTCGCCGTCCGCGAGGTCAAGCGCAAGGGCGGCCAGGTCGTGGGCCTGGTCAACGTCGTCGGCTCCACGATCGCCAGGGAGTGCGACGGCGGCATCTACCTGCACGCCGGCCCGGAGATCGCGGTCGCGTCGACCAAGGCGCTCACGCACATGGCGCTCGGGTTCGCGCTGCTCGCACTCGCGCTCGGCCGGGTCCGTGACCTGTCGATCACCGACGGCCAGCGGGTCGCGACCGGCCTGCGGGCGCTGCCCGGCCAGATCGGACGGGTGCTGGCCGACGAGGCGGCCATCGCGGAGGTCGCGGTCGGCCTGGCCGCGGCCAGCAGCCTGTTCTTCATCGGCCGGGTGCGCGGCTTCCCCGTGGCCAGGGAGGGCGCGCAGAAGTTCAAGGAGGTGACCTACCGGCACGCTGAGGCCTATCAGGCCAGCGAGCTCAAGCACGGGCCG
>DASPZH010000502.1:0-9131 GCA_035636335.1 Streptosporangiaceae bacterium | reverse complement strand
CCGTGCGGGCCGGGGCACCGGCCGTGGCCGGGCGGGCGGGTGCGGGCGGGGTCGGTCTCGGCCCACAGTCCCTGGCCGGCCCGGGCGAGCCGGGCGGCGAGGGCGTCGAGGAGGTCGTGGTCGACGCGGCCGGTGACGATGGGGGCGACGGCGGCGTCGCAGTCATCGCCCGGCCCGGCCGCGGGCCCCGGCCACCCGCCGGGCCATCCGGTGCCCGGGCCGCCGGACCCCGCGCCGGGCCGGGCCGGGCCGGGCTGGCCGCTGCCCGGCTGGCCGGGGTCGTGCTGGTGGCCGGCGCCGTTGAGCAGGCCGTCCAGGCCCATGTGCAGCTGGACCTGGACCGGCTGCCCGGCCCGCTCGGGCAGGCACCGGGCGGCCAGCAGCCGCCGGCACGCCTCCTCGAGCCCGTCGTGGCGGCGCTGCGCGGCGCTGCGGGTGTCCTCGGGCCCGGCCTTCTTGCCGAGCGAGTCCAGCACCGCCAGCAGCGCGGCGGTCGCGCGGGGGGTCAGGTCGGCGCGCAGCCGCCCGGCCCCGCCGAGGGTGACGCCCAGGTGCAGCGCCCGGTCCGCGAACCCGTCCCCGCCGTCACCGTCCGGCCGCGCGGTCCGGGCCCGGATCTCCTCCGCCAGCCCGGCCAGCCCGGCCAGGTCCGCGCCGCCCCGGGCGGCGGCCAGCAGGATCACGTCCGCGTCGCCCCGGCACTGCGCCGGGAGCTGGTCGGTCCACTCGCAGACCTGCCGCCCCCACGACGCCGACACCTGCCTGCCGGCCAGCGCCGCGGCGACCGCCGGGTGGGCGGCCAGCCGCCGCGCCGAGGCCAGCGCCGCGCCCGCGGCCGCCGCCGTGACCCGGGTCTGCCAGGTCAGCCACGTCCGCGGCGACCCCTGCCCGTCGTCTTCGTACCCGCGCTGCGCGGTGAACGCGGCCAGCACGCTGGCCCGGGCGGCGGTGTGCACGGCCTGGGCGACTTCCAGGCCGCGCAGGCACTCCGCCTGCGCCGGCACCGGCAGCGCCGCCACGTCGGCCTGCGCGAGCCAGCCCAGCCCCGCCAGCGCCATCCTCATCGCCTCCCCGGCCGACGAGGGCCCGCCCCCGGCCGGCCCGGCTGGCGGAGTGGTCGGGCCGGGCGGGGGCGCGGCAGGGCCCGGCGGGGGCGCGACCGAGTCGGCCGATCGGCGGGATGATGGGCGGCTCGCCGAAGAACAACGACCGGACGACGAACCCGGGCCGGCAAACGAACCCGGGCCGGACGACGGAAGCGTCCCGGGCACCGCGCCATGGCCGGCTGGGCCCAGCAGCGGAGGGACCCACTGGCCCGACGCTCCCTCGCCGGACAGGCCGGGCCGGTCAGGATCGCGGGCGGGTTGCGGACAGGGGCCGGGCACAGGACCTCACCTCCTCACTACACAGGCGCGGGCTGCGGACACTGGAAGATAACCGCTGGCGTCAGGATGGAGGGCCGATCGACCGGGAAGGGGTCTCCCGTAGTGCGGGAGTCCTAGTTGCTCGAATCTAAGTCTTATCGTGATCCCGGCAATGCCATCTCTCTCGAACTTGTAATCGAAGCCTAACACGAGCCACTGACATTCTTAACTCGCCGCGCCCGCCGCGCCGCGCCGATCTGTGCCTGCCGTCACAACTCGCTGTCCCGGCGACTCTTGCCACCGATCCCCGCGCCTCACCACGCCACTTCGCCTCACCACGGCACCTCGGGCCGCCGCCTCAGGCCGACCCGTCCGGCTTGACGAGATGGAAGTACTCGCGGGGCCTGCTCTCGCCGCTATGTATCACCGCGTTGGGAACACCGCTTCCTGGCATGGCGGCGTCGAACGCTTCCCTGGACTGCCACCGGGAAAAGCCGACGACCCGGTCGCCGGCCCGGTCGAGCCAGGGGCCTATCTCGATCAGCCCAGGCGTCCCGGCCATCGACTCGGCCATTCCGGCCATGCTCGCGTAGATGTCATCGAGCTTGCCCGGCTCCGGGTAATGCACGGCCATGAAGATATAAGCCACGAGTGCCTCCGGCGGATGGTTGGCGTGACCGCGCCCATTTAACCGCGTACTCACGCTCGCCTTGGCGGCATTTGCCACTTTGATCGCTTTCACCACTCCAGCCACTGCGCCACCCCAGCCACTGCGCCAACACGGCGGCCACCATCGCCGCGCGATCACCCTCGCTGCCCGCTGTCGCCATCAGGCGACGAAGATCTTCCGCCGGTGCCAGTCCAGGTACTTGAGGAGCGGTGGCTGGGCGCCGGCCGGGAGAGCCAGGGCCTCGTACAGCGGCGGGCGGCCGAAATAGTGCCTCGCGGCGAGATCGCTCGCCACCGCGCTCGCGAGCGAGCGCGCGACGTGGATGCGCAGGCCGCCGTTGACCGTGAGCAGTCCGGTGTCGAAGGCGACGTCGTGTGCCGGACAGGCGGCCAGCCCGTTCCGGAAGTCCAGGCGCTCGACCGGCGAGCTGTCCTTCCACGGCTTGATGTGGCCGGCCAGCAGCATGCGCTTGGCGCCGAAACCCGCGGGAGCCAGCCCGCAGAACACGCACCTGCTGCCGCAATTGCGCAACACGTTCACCGCGAACATGTGCTGGCCAACGCGGGCAGCGGCAAGCAGGATCCGCTCGGTCTCCTTGGCCGACCAGTCCGGATCGGATCGCCCCTGCAGCCGTTGCCGCAGGTCCGCTTCGAGCACCGACATATCGATCTCGTCCTGGCCGAGCAGCACGAGGTCGTCGCCATCTTCCAGTTCGAGGAAGTCGGGCAGCTTGTCCGAACCGATACCTTCGGCCCTGGCCGCCCCGAGCAGCATCCGGTATACGGCGGTGAAACGGGCCGGGTTGTCCCGGAGCACGGCGCCGGCCAGCACGTCCCAGCGGCCGCCGTGCGAGCGGGAGCCGTCCAGGTTGGCCATCTTCGCCAGCACGCTGGACGGCGGGCGGGAGAACAGGCGGGCCAGCGAGGGCACGGGCGCGGGCGCGAGGTGCGCGGTCGAGCCGCCGAATCCACGATGGTTCACGACGAACGAGGCGGCGAGGCAGAGCAGCGTCTCGACCGGCAGGAACGTGACTTGCCTGCCGGCTGTCACTGGCCGGCGGCGAAGCAGCGCGGCGAACTGCTCGCGGGCCTGGCCGACCGGCAACTCCAGGTAGTCGGACAGATCGGCCACGGCGTGAGGTTACTCCCTGGTCATTCGATTTCGATAGCCTGGCTGGATGAACGAGACTGACCAGGTGAGCGGCGCCCCGGCCGGCGACCCAGGCGAACCGCCCGCCGGGCCCGGACCCTGGGCGCGCAAGCGGTCCGCGCGGCCGAGGCGGTCCGCGCGGCCGAGGCGGTCCTCGATCCTGCTGTACGGCGGGGCGCTGCTCGGCGGCATCGCGTTCGCCACCGTGTTCGCGTTCGCGGTGACCCGGCTGCACGCCAGGAACGAGCCGACGCCTTTCCGGCCGACCGGGATCCCGGCCAGCGTGAGCACCTCGCTGGCCGAAATGATGCAGCTTTCGCCGGTTCCGCCGGCGACGGCACCGGGCTTCACCCTGACCGACCAGTCGGGCCGGCAGGTGTCGCTGTCCAGCTTCCGCGGCAGCACCGTCGTGCTCACGTTCATGGACTCGCACTGCACCGACATCTGCCCGCTGGTGTCCCGTGAGTTCATCGACGCGCACAAGGAACTGGGCACCTCGGCGCGGCGGGTCGTGTTCGTCGCGGTCAACGTGAACCCCTACCACCGGCGGGTCTCCGACGTCGCCTCCTACTCCAACGCGCAGCGGCTCGACTCGATCGGCTCGTGGTACTTCCTGACCGGGTCGCTGAAGAGCCTGCACGCGGTGTGGGACCACTACCAGATCCAGGTCGAGGCGCCCAGCCGGAACGCCGACGTGATCCACACGTCGCTGATCTACTTCATCGACCCGTCCGGCCATGAGCGCTACGTGACCTCGCCGATGGTGGACCACACCAGGAAGGGCATGGCGTTCCTGCCGCCCGGCCAGCTCGCCGCGTGGGCGCGCGGCATCGCCCTGGTCGCCGGCGCGGTCACCCGCTGAGAACCGCGGGTCAGATCGTGAACGCCAGGCTGGTCGCGAGCTGACGGGCCAGCGCCAGGTCACCGCCGAGGTCGATCGCGCCCTCCGCGGCCTGCGCGTCTTCGCGGCCGCCGGCCAGCCGCATGAACTCCGAGGATGACAAGGTCAGGGTCGCCGTCGGCTCTCCATTTATGGCGTCAACAACTCGCGCCCGCCCGCCCACGACGACGGCCAGGTCGCGCTCGATGGGCCCGCCGAGCCTGATCAGGACCGAGCTGCCGTCCGGCGCGCGACCGCGCTTGCCGACGATGTAGCCGAGCCCCAGGACCACCTCCTCGAGCGACCGCCGCGCCGCAGCGCCGTCCTCATTGCCCGGCCGCCCAACGGCGGTCCTGATGTCCTGTTCGTGCATCCAGCAGTCGAAGATCCGGATCTGCATGAAGCGCGCGTAGGTCGCGTTGCCGGCCGGAGTCCACGACGGGGCGTTGAACTCCTCGACCGACATGGCCAGGAGGCTGGCCAGCCGCTCGGCGGTCACGGCGCGGAAGTCGGCGAGCAGGTCCGCGTGCGCGCGGTCGCGCAGCGCGGTGATCCACGCCTCGTTCAGCCGGCCGATGTCGTTGCGCACGTGCGCGCCCGGGTCGGAAGGGACATCAGGGAGCGCGGCGCCGGTCAGGGACCGCTCCGTCCCGATCAGGTGGGCGAGCACATCGTGGACATCCCAGCCGGGCAGGGCGGGCCGGGACCACTCCTCGTCGGTCAGGCCGGCCAGCAGGCCGGCGATGTCCGACCACTCGCGGTCGAGCAACTCGACGACACGGCCTTTCTCGGCGATGCGGTCCTTGTCGGCAATGCCCGGCTCGGTCACGTGCTGCTCCCCTCGGCGGTCGGGGCGGCGGCCCGGAACGCTAGATGAACTCGGCGAACTCGCGGAGGAGTGCCGACTTCGACTTGGCGCCTATTACTTGCTTGACGACCTCGCCGCCGGAGAACAGGTTGATCGTCGGGACCATCATGATCCCGTAGCTGCGCATCGTCTCGGGGTTCTCGTCGGTGTTGAGCTTGACGACGTCGACCTTGCCCGCGTACTCCGCGGCGATCGCGTCGAGCACCGGGCCGACCTGGCGGCACGGGCCGCACCACGGCGCCCAGTACTCCACGATGACCGGCCTGGGACTGGCCAGGACATCGGCCGCGAAGCTCTGGTCGGTGACGGACTTGGCTGCGCTCATCGAACGCGTTCCCCTCAAATCGACTGAAACCCCGGTCAGCTCGCCGCCTGGCCACAGGCGGACTCGAACTCTGGCAGGTGCAGCGCCACGCAGTCGTCGCGGCTGCCGTGCGCGCAGACCCGCGCGAGCCGGCGCAGCCGGCACGCGAGCGCGCTGAGCTCGGCGATCTGCGCGCTGACCGCGGCGAGCTTCGCCTCGGCCGCCCGCGTGATGTCCCCGGCCGACCTGGCCTCGGCCGGGCCGAGCAGATCGCCGATCTCGGTCAGCGTGAAGCCGAGCAGCCTGGCCCGGCGGATGAAGGCCAGCCGCCACTGGTCGGCCGCCGAGTACTCGCGGAACCCCGAGCCGCGGCGCTCCGGCAGCGCGAGCAGGCCCTTGCGCTGGTAGAAGCGGATCGTCTCGACGCTCACGCCCTCAGCGGCGGCGAACTTGCCGATGGTAAGACCAGCCATGCCGTGAAAGCTAGCAGCCGTACCCGGGTACGGAGTCAAGCCGACGGGCTGCCCGGCGCCGGGCGGCGCCGGGCGGCGCCGGGCAGCGAGCCGAACCCCAAGCCGACGGTGACGGTCAGTAGCAGACCGCGCCGGCCCTCGCCAGACGCCGGCGGCCCTCGCCTGACCGCGCCGACCGGACGAATTGGCTCGGCTGCCGCCGGAAATCGGTTGAATCTTCGGGCCCGGCCCCGGTGCCCTGGCCTATGATGTGGTACTTCGGACAGTTACCGTGAGCCGCCCACGCGGCGACGCGGCGAACATAACGACGGTGAGCGAGCGGACGATGACACAGCCGAGTGACGTCGTCGCGACGGCTCAGCCCGCCGATGGCCCGGTCACGACGGGCAACGGATTGCCTGGCACCTTAAGAGACCGCAACTCGCCGACCTTCCACCCGACCTCGACGTCGGTCGACGCCGGGTTCTTCACCTGGGAGCTTGACTCGGGCGAGGTCATGTGCGACGCGGTGACCTACCGGATGCACGGTCTGCCGGAGGACCCCTCGGCGACCATGGACACGTTCCTGACCAGGATCCCCGAGTCTGACCTGCCGCAACTGCACGAGGCGATCGAGCGGATGCTCGCCTCCAACGGCACCTACCAGCTCGAGTACCGGGTCAAGAGCGCCGACGGCAGCCTGCGCACGATGGAGACTCGCGGCCGGGTGCTGCCGGGACCCGACGGGCGGCCGGCCCGGATGATGGGCATGGTCGTGGACATCACCACGTCGCGTGCCAAGCGGGAGGCCGAGCAGCGGCGGCTGCGCGAGGTCGCCGACCGGGCCAGGCGGATGCACGAGTTCACCGCGGCGCTGGCGTCGGCGCTCACCGTCAACGCGATCATCGACGCGGCCCAGGCCGGCATCAGCGCCTACGGTGCCGACAGCCTCATCCTGGTGGCCGAGCGCGACGGCCACCTCAAGGTGGCGGCGTCCTGCGGGCTGGACGAGGACAGTGTCGACGCGCTCTGCGGGCTCACGTCCCGCCAGCCCGCCCCGATCTCGGTCGCGATCCAGTGGAGCGCGCCGGTCTACATCAGCTCGCCGGAGATACTCGCCGAGGACTTCCCGCACCTGGTCGACCGGCTGCGCCACGGCACGGCGCAGGCGTGGGTCGCGCTGCCGGTGCGGGACTCCCGCGGGCACGTCGGGGCCTGCCTGTTCGGCTTCGGTGAGCGGCACGAGTTCCGCGCCGATGAGAAGGCGCAGCTCTTCGCCGCCTCCGCGCTGCTCGCCCTGTCGCTCGAGCGGGCGAGGATGCACGAGCTCCAGGGCGCGCTCGCGGCCGCGCTCCAGCGCGGCGTCCTGCCGCGCGGCCGGCTGACCGCGTCCGGGCTCACGATCGCGACCAGGTACCAGGCCGCCACGTCCGGGGTGGAGATCGGCGGGGACTTCTACGACGTCGTGCAGCTCGCCGACGGCCGGGTCGCGCTCGTGATCGGGGACGTGGAGGGACACAACCTCATCGCCGCCTCGCTGATGGGGCGGCTGCGCACCACGGTGCACGCCTACGCGCGCGAGGGCCACGGCCCGGCCGAGGTGATGGCCCGCGCCAACCAGTGGCTGGCCGACCTGAACGCGGACCCTGACCTGGCGCTGTTCGCGACGTGCTGCTTCGTGGTCGTCAACCCGGGCACGCGGGAGCTGGCGATCTGCCGGGCCGGTCACCCGCCCGCGCTGCTGCTGCCGCCCGGCGGGAAGCCGCGTGTGCTTGACTGCGACGCCGGGCTGCCGCTCGGCATCGACACGGACGCGGTCTACTCGACCACGCAGCTCCTCGTCGAGCCCGGCTCGGTCCTGGTGCTCACCACCGACGGCCTGATGGTCGCCGACAGCGCGGACGAGCACAACCTGAGCTCGCTGCTGGCCGTGCTGCGGCTCGGGACCACCGACGACCTCGAGGTGCTCGCCGACGACCTGCTCAGCCTGCCCCGCAGGCAGACGCGACACGGCGACGACGTCGCCCTGCTGCTGGCCCGCGTGGACGCCGGCACCGACCGCGACACCGGCGCCTGACCGGCCCGCCGCGATGACCGACCTGACCTCGATGGCCGGCCGGACCTTCCTGGTCACCGGCGCGAACGCCGGAATCGGCTATGCGACCGCACAGGACCTGGCCGCCCGCGGCGGCCGGGTCTGGCTCGCGTGCCGGTCGCGGGCCAAGGGCGAGGCGGCCGTCGCGGCGATCTCGGCCGCCTCAGGCAGCGGCCAGGTCCGGCTGCTGCACCTGGACCTGGCCGACCTGGCCAGCGTCCGGCAGTGCGCGAGCGAGTTCGCCGCGCTCGGCGAGCCGCTGCACGTGCTGATCAACAACGCGGGCCTGGGCGGCGCCCGCGGGCGCACCGCCGACGGCTTCGAGATCCACTTCGGCGTCAACCACCTCGGGCACTTCGCGCTGACGCAGGCCCTGCTTCCGCTGCTGCGGGACAGCGCCCCGGCCAGGATCGTGACCGTTGCCAGCGACTCGCACTACCAGGCGAAGGGGATCAACTTCGAGGGATTGCGTAATCGCACGAAGGGCATCACCGGGCTGCCCGAGTACGCGGTCTCCAAGCTCTGCAACGTGCTCTTTGCGGCCGAACTCGGCCGCCGTCTGGACGGCACCGGGGTGACCGCCTACTCGCTGCACCCCGGCGTGGTCGCGTCGCAGATCTGGCGCCGGGTCCCGTGGCCGGCCAGGCAGCTCGTGACCCGCCGGATGCTGACGATCGAGCAGGGCGCGCGGACCTCGCTGTACTGCGCGACCTCGCCCGACGTAGCCAGCGAGTCCGGCAAGTACTACGAAAGCCGCCGCGAGCGGGAGCCGAGCAAGCTCGTCACGCCCGAGCTCGCAGCGAGCCTGTGGGAGTACAGCGAGAAGTCAATCTCGCCGTAGCGCGGCGTGGACGCGGCCGCGGCCGCGCTAGCGCCAGTGCCGCAGCGGCACCGGGCCGCCGCTGAGGATCGTCCGGATCGCGAACGTGCTGTGCGCCTCGACCACCGACGGGATGGCCAGGATCTCCCCGAGCAAAAGTTGCTCGTAGCTGGCCAGGTCGGGCACGGCCGCCTCGACGAGGAAGTCGTCGTTGCCGGAGACCAGGTAGCACGCGACGACCGCCGGGATGGCCAGCAGGTTCTGCTCGATCCGCGACGACGTCTCCTGCGAGTGGCCCTCGACCCGCAGGCCGATGAAGACGGTCAGCCCCAGGCCCGCGCGCACCCGGCTGACGTCGGCGTGGTAGCCCGCGATGACCCCGCTGGCCTCCAGCGCCTTGACCCGCCGCAGGCAGGCCGAGGGAGACAGGCCGACGGCGTCGGCCAGGTCCACGTTCGCGACCCGGCCGTCGCGCTGGAGCCTGGTGACGATGGCACGATCAACGCTGTCCGGTTGATGTTCTGACATA
>DASPZH010000501.1:0-3304 GCA_035636335.1 Streptosporangiaceae bacterium | reverse complement strand
GCAAGGGTTCTATTTCTGGCCTAACGGCTCGCGGCAGCCAGTCGCCCGGCGCCGGGCCGGTCGCGCTGGGGCCGCGCGGCTTCGCCGCGTTGTACGCCGGCGTCCCGATGGCGACACTGCGCGCCGCGGGCCTGGCCAGGGGCGGCGACACTGGCTCGGACGGGGCGCTGGATGCCGCCTTCGCCGCCCGCCCGTACCTGCTCGACCACTTCTGACGTGGCTGCCGCTCACGGGCTCCGGCCAGCTTCGGGCGACACGCCGGAAGTGGTTGGCCGGCCAGAGCGGCGCCAGCCGGTAGTGTCGCTGGCGAACAGGTGTTCGGCTGTGACTCAGGCGGTGGCCGCATGCGGGTGCTCGGTGTCGATCCCGGTCTGACCCGGTGCGGGCTCGGCGTCGTCGAGGCCGGCCAGGGCGCGGCGGTCCGGCTGGTCGGCACCACGGTGATCAGCACTCCGGCCGGCCCGGACACCGGCAGCAGGCTGCTCGTGCTTGAGGAGCGGATCGAGGCCTGGCTGGGGGAGTACCGGCCCGATGCCGTCGCGGTCGAGCGCGTGTTCAGCCAGCACAACGTCCGCACGGTCATGGGCACGGCGCAGGCCGGGGCGGTCGCCATGCTGTGCGCGGCCCGGCGCGGGCTGCCGGTTGCGCTGCACACGCCGAGCGAGGTCAAGGCCGCCGTGACCGGCAACGGGCGGGCGGACAAGGCACAGGTGACCCACATGGTGACCAGGCTGCTGCGGATGTCCGACCCGCCGCGCCCGGCCGACGCCGCCGACGCGCTCGCCCTGGCGATCTGTCATCTGTGGCGCGGCGGCGCGCAGGGCAGGCTGGCGGCGGCCGGGACCCTGGCCGGGACGGCGGCCGGGCCGCTCGCCGGGACCCTGGCCGCGAGCGTGGCCGGGACCGCGGCCGGGACCGTGGCCGGAGGAGGACCGGGCCGATGATCGCGCACCTGGATGGCGTGGTGACGACGGTGGCTCCCGAGGGAGCAGTGATCGACGTCGGGGGAGTGGGGCTGCTTGTCCAGTGCTCGCCGGGGACCCTCGCCGGGCTGCGGCCGGGCGAGCGGAGCAGGGTCTGCACGTCGCTCGTGGTCCGCGAGGACGCGCTGACCCTGTACGGGTTCGGCAGTGACGACGAGCGGAACACGTTCGAGCTGCTGCAGACCGCCAGCGGCATCGGGCCGCGGCTGGCGCTGGCGATGCTGGCCACGTTCAGCCCGGACGGGCTGCGCCGCGCCGTCGCGGCCGAGGACGTGACGGCGCTGACCCGCGTGCCCGGCATCGGGCGCAAGGGAGCGCAGCGGATCGTGCTCGAACTGGCCGGGCGGCTGGGGTCGCCGGGCGAGGGCGGCCAGGCCGGGCCGGGCTCAGGTACCGCCGGTGCCGTCGGCGCGGCCGGCAGGCCAGGAGCCGGCGCCTTGACCTGGCGGGACCAGGTGCGGACCGGCCTGGTGAACCTGGGCTGGCAGGCCAGGGACGCCGACCAGGCGATCGCGGCCGTCGAGCCTGAGCTGCTGGCCGACGGCGGTGTCGCCGCCGTCGATGTCGCGGGTGCGCTGCGTGCGGCGCTGCGCGTGCTGGGCCGTACATGAGCGAGCCGGAGGGGCGCGGCGTCGCCGACCGGTTCGTCTCCCCGCTCGCGGACGCCGACGAACGGCAGATCGAGGGCGCGCTGCGGCCCAGGCAGCTAGCCGAGTTCGTCGGCCAGGCCAGGCTCCGCGAACAGCTCACCCTGGTGCTCGAGGGAGCGCTGCGGCGGGGCAAGGCGCCGGACCACGTGCTGCTGTCCGGGCCGCCCGGGCTGGGCAAGACGACGATCGCGATGATCATCGCGGCCGAGCTCGGGGCTCCGCTCCGGATCAGCAGCGGCCCGGCGATCGAGCGGGCCGGCGACCTGGCGTCGGTTCTGACCTCGCTGACCGGCGGCGAGGTCGTGTTCATCGATGAGATACACCGGCTCGCCAGGCCGGCCGAGGAGATGCTCTACCTGGCCATGGAGGACTTCCGGGTCGACGTGATGCTGGGCAAGGGCCCGGGGGCGACCGCCGTGCCGCTCGACATCGCCCCGTTCACCCTGGTCGGCGCGACGACCAGGGCTGGCCTGCTGCCCGCGCCGCTGCGGGACAGGTTCGGCTTCACCGGGCACCTGGACTTCTACCAGCCGGCCGAGCTCGGCGTGATCATCCGCCGGTCGGCCGGGCTGCTCGGCGTGACGCTGCGGGACGAGGGCGCCGATGAGATCGCCGGCCGGTCCCGCGGCACCCCCAGGATCGCGAACCGGCTGCTGCGCAGGGTCAGGGACTTCGCGGAGGTCCGCGGCGACGGCATCGTCAGCCAGGCGGCGGCCAGGGCCGCGCTCGAGCTGTACGAGGTCGACGAGAGCGGTCTCGACCGGCTCGACCGCGCCGTGCTGACGGCCCTGGTCCGGCGCTTCGGCGGCGGCCCGGTCGGACTGTCGACGCTCGCCGTCGTCGTCGGCGAGGAGGCCGAGACCGTCGAGGTGGTGGCCGAGCCCTTCCTGGTGCGGGCCGGGCTGATGGCCAGGACGCCGCGCGGCCGGGTCGCCACCCCCGCCGCGTGGTCCCATCTCGGTCTCGCCGCGCCGCCCGCGGGTCAGGCTCCCGGCGGTCCGGGGGATGGCGCGGCCGCCGTCACGCTGTTTGACTAGGAAGCGAGTGGCCGGGCACCGGCGCGGACCAGGACATTCTGGTTGCGGGCCGGTCACGATCACTCGGCCGACGCCGTAGCCTGTTTGTGCGCGGCGCCCGCGCCGCTAAACTTCGGCAGTTGGTCTTTCCCAGCCGCCTGGCACTGCTGCCGGCCCTGCCGGCACGGTTCCTGCGCTGCACCCGGCCGCTGCGCCGTCAACTGGAAGGAAGCCCCGCGATGGGGACTATGATATTCGCCGGCAGCCTCGCCGCGTCCGGCGGCAGCAACCCGGCGTTCACGTTCATCATCCTGGCCGTGCTGATCGGCCTGTTCTACGTGCTGATCATGCGGCCGCAGCGGAACAGGCAGCGCAAGGTGATGCATACGCAGAGCGCGGTCGTGCCCGGGCAGCGGATCCGCACCACCGCCGGCATGTACGGGACGGTGATCTCCGGCGACGACCGCGACGTCATTATCGAGATCGCTCCGGGCGTGCAGGTGTCCATGCTGCGCCGGGCCATCATGGACGTGGTGTCCGACGACTCCGTGCCGACGCACGAGGACATCGACGCCGAGGAGGCCGAGGAGCCCGAGGGCGAGGCCGAGCACGACGACGCCACGCCGGCCGACGACTGGGACCTCAAGGACCGCAA
>DASPZH010000500.1:0-8523 GCA_035636335.1 Streptosporangiaceae bacterium | reverse complement strand
CGACCTGAATCAGGCAGGTGATGACCCGTCCGACCGCGCGGGCCCGGCTGCCGAGCGCCTCGACCAGCCGCGGCCGGTCGACCGAGTGGATGACGTCGGCGTACCGGACCACGCTCTTGGACTTGTTCACCTGAAGCTGGCCGACGAAGTGCCAGCGCAGCGGGGGCGCCAGGTCGGCGCACTCGGCCGCCTTCTGCGCCGCCTCCTGGTCCCGGTTCTCGCCGACGTCGGTGACGCCGAGGCCGGCCAGCAGCCTGACATCGGAGGCCGGGAACGTTTTGGTGATCGCCACGAGCGTGACGTCCCCGGCCGGCCGGCCGGCCGCGGCACACGCCGCGGCGATCCTGGCGCGCAGCGCCGTGAGGTTCTGGCTGAGCATGTCCGCCCTGGCGTTCCCGCTCGTCATCGGGGTCATCATGGCGCGAGCCAGATCAGCCCGGCGAACCGGCCCGTCGTGCCGTCGCGGCGGTAGGAGAAGAACTCCGCGGACTCGGCCGTGCACCGCGCGTCGTCAGTGATCCGGCCGACGCCCAGGCCGGCGAGCTGTCGGCACAAGCCCGCCCGCAGGTCGATGCCGGGCGTGCCCTTCCTCGTCACGCACCCGGACCCGGGTACCAACGCGGCGACCTCGTCCCGCATCCGGGCCGGCACCTCATAGCACCGGCCGCAGATCGACGGGCCGATGACGGCGTGCATGCGGCCGACCTCGGCCCCGGCCGCCGCCATGGCGGCGGCCAGCGCGGGAACCACGCCGGCGGCCAGACCGGGACGGCCGGCGTGTGCGGCCCCGACCAGGCCGGCCGCCGGGTCGGCGATCAGCACCGCGGCGCAGTCCGCGCCGAGCGCGCCGATCGCGACCAGCGGCGAGTCGGTGAAAAGCGCGTCGGCCACCGGGCTCGCATCGCGATCGGCTCCCGCGGTCCGCTGCTGAGGCGGTGATTCGGCGGCAACGAAAACCACGCCGGACCCGTGTACCTGGCGCATCCAGGCCAGCCGTCGGGGCCCTGGTCCGATCGCGCGCAGCACCAGGTCCCTGTTGACGGCCACGGCCGCGGGATCATCGCCGACCCCATCGCCGAGGTTGAGCCCGCGGAATGCGCCGGTGCTGACACCGCCGACCCGCTCGGTGAACAGCACCCGGACCCCGGCGCACAGCGAGCGCCCCCGCATCGGGGCACGCGCGATACCGCCCCGTGCGCCCGGCCCCGGCCCGCTCGGCCGACCGCTCACTTGAGGAAGTCGGGCACGTCGAGCTCGTCGTCCTCCTCGAATACCACCGACCGGCGCCTGGTGCTCGGCCCGTCGCCGTGGCTGCCGGGCCCGGCCGCCGCCTGCTGCCCGTCGGCGCCGCCCGCCGGCGCCGACCCCTCGGCCTGCCGCGGCGCCGGCACCGACTCGGTCCCGGCCGGCGCCGCGCCACCCGGCCGCTCATGGCCTGGCTGCCCGTCCGAGGAAGCTTGCTGGCGGGCGGCCGGCTCGGAGGCGAGCCGGCCGGGCTCGCTCGGCTGGCCGGCCTGGACCGCGTTGTCACGCAGCGAGGGCAGGGTGACCGGCCGCCACGGCGCACCGAAGGCATCCGAACCCTGGGCGGGCTGGTACGCCGCTACCGCCCGGCCGGTCCTGGCCCGGCCGGGCTGGGTCTCGTCGAACCCGGCGGCGATCACCGTCACCCGCACCTCGTCACCGAGCGCGTCGTCGATGACGGCGCCGAAGATGATGTTGGCCTCGGTCGCAGCGGAGTTGGCGACGAGTTGCGCGGCCTCGTTGATCTCGAACAGTCCGAGGTCCGAGCCGCCCTGGATGGACAGCAGCACGCCGTGGGCGCCGTCGATGCTCGCCTCGAGCAGCGGGCTGGAGATCGCCATCTCGGCCGCCGCGACCGCCCGGTCGTCGCCGCGCGACGACCCGATCCCCATCAGCGCCGAGCCGGCCCCGGACATCACCGACTTGACGTCGGCGAAGTCCAGGTTGATCAGGCCGGGCGTAGTGATCAGGTCGGTGATCCCCTGGACACCGGAGAGCAGCACCTGGTCCGCGGCCTTGAACGCGTCGAGCACGCTGACGTTGCGGTCCGAGATCGACAGCAGCCGGTCGTTGGGGATGACGATCAGAGTGTCGACCTCGCTGCGCAGCCGCTCGATCCCGGCGTCGGCCTGGGCCGCGCGGCGCTTGCCCTCGAATCCGAACGGCCTGGTGACGACTCCGATTGTCAGCGCGCCGAGTGACCGCGCGACCTCGGCGACGACGGGGGCGCCGCCGGTGCCGGTGCCGCCGCCCTCACCCGCGGTGACGAACACCATGTCGGCGCCCTTGAGAACCTCCTCGATTTCCTCGCGGTGGTCCTCGGCCGCCTTGTGGCCGACGTCGGGGTTGGCGCCGGCGCCCAGGCCCCTGGTGAGCTCCCTGCCGACATCGAGCTTGACGTCGGCATCGCTCATCAGCAGCGCCTGGGCATCGGTGTTGATCGCGATGAACTCGACGCCCTTGAGGCCCTCTTCGATCATCCGATTGACGGCGTTGACGCCGCCGCCGCCGATGCCGACTACCTTGATGACCGCCAGATAGTTCTGCGGTGCTGCCACGGAGGGACCAGACCTTCCCGTTCGTTGGCCTATCGCGGGCCTTGCGTGCCGTGCCAACGGCCCGCCGCCCTGCCTGCCGGCAGGCCGACCGTGCCGCTTACCGAGATGCTCCCCCAGGAAGGCACGGCAGGTGCCCGCGATCCAGCATGTCAACCCTCACCCTCAGGTTGAGATTTAGAGTTATGTCAAGCTGCCGACTGATAGGGACAGTAGAGTTGCGCGGCATCGCTGGTCAACTAGCCTCGCCGTGACCGACCTGGCGAGTCGCGATAAGTGGCTGTTGGGTTACCCGGCGCGCGGCGGCCGCGCGCGGCCGAGACTCTGGTGGCTTGCCTGGCTGCCGGAGCTGCCGGTCACCGCCGTGCCCGGATCGCTCACGTCGTAGGAGCGGGCCCCGGTCCGCAGCAGGATGGCTAGCTCGGCCGCCTTCTGCGCCGCGCGTCCCGGCCCGCCCCATGCCACGCTCGTGCCATCGCGCAGGATCAGGATCACGTCGGCCGGCCCGGGCGCGCGCGCCCGGGCGACCCGTTGCCGCAGCCAGCGCGGCAGGGTCCTGACCACGGACCCGGCCGCGAGGACGGCCGGGTCGCTGCGCAGCGTTCCGGCCGGCCGCGCGGGCGTGCTCAGCACGACAAGCCCGGCCGGCGCGACCGCCGCCTGGCCCAGGATCACCCCGTAGGAGTCCATCAGCCGGTAGCCGTGCTGCGCGGGCACGGCGAACACCGCGGTCCGCTGCTTCGTCCAGATCACGATCGCGTCCGGCCAGGACCGCGTCACCCTGGCCTCCTGCACCTGCCTGATCCGCTCGACCCGTCGGGCCACGGCCCCCGTGTCGACGCGGATCAGCGGAGTTCCCGGCCTGATGCCGGCCGCGCCGAGTACCCGTGCCCGCGGCACGGCGGAACCGGTGGTCCGCACCGAGCGCACCACCAGGAAGCTGGAGCCGAGCAGCGCCCAGGCCACCCCGCCGACCAGGGCGGTGGCCGCGAGACCGAAGAAGGCCGCCTTCCACCGGTCGTGCCTGCCGTGCAAGCTGTGCGCGCGCGCTCTCATCCGCCGGCGTCCCCCCGCCCGCCCGCCCGGCCGTGCAGGGCATCGACGATGAGCGGGCCGAGCCTGGTCACGTCGCCCGCGCCCATCGTCAGCACCACGTCGCCCGGCTTGGCCATGTCGGCGATCGCGGCCGGCAGCCCGCGCTCGTCCGGGCAGAATGCGGCGCGGCCGCCGGGGACCGCGTCCGCGACCAGGGCGCCGGTGACGCCGGGCTCAGGATCCTCCCTGGCGGCGTAGACGTCGAGCACGAAGATCTCGTCGGCCGCGCCGAGCGCGGCACCGAACTGCCCGGCGAAGAACCGGGTCCTGCTGAACAGGTGCGGCTGGAAGACGACGATCACCCGGCCGCCCCCGGCGATGTCCCTGGCCGCGCTGAGGTCGGCGGCCAGCTCGGTGGGGTGATGAGCATAGCTGTCGAGCACCCGGACGGCGTCGGCCTCGCCCTTGAGCTCCATCCGCCGCCTGGCACCCCGGTACCCGGCCAGGCCGGCCGCGATGTCGTCGCTGCCGAAGCCGAGCTCGGCCCCGACCGCGTAGGCGGCCGCGGCGTTCAGCGCGTTGTGCCTGCCGGGCACCTCGATCCGGAGCCGGAGGCCGCCGCGGCCAGCATTTCCGCCTAGCGCACGGGGCGTGAGGTCGAACTCGGTCGCCATCCCGGCCGGCGTCACCGCGCCGACCGCGTAATCGGCTCCCGCGGACTTGCCGTAGGTCACGATCCGCGGCGCGCCTCGGCCCCTCGCGAGCACCGCAGCGGTCAGCCTCCTGGCACCGTGGTCGTCCGCGCTCGTGACGAGCAGCCCGCCGGGCGTGATCCTGGCGGCGAAGTCCTCGAACGCGGCCTCGATCCGCGCCAGGCTGCCGTAGTTGTCCAGATGGTCGGCCTCGATGCTGGTGACGACGGCGATGTCCGGCGCGAGCATGAGGAACGACGCGTCGCTCTCGTCGGCCTCGGCGACGAAGAGTGCACCGCCGCCCGCCGCCGCGCCGAGGCCGGTCTCGGCCAGGATCCCGCCAATGACGTAGGACGGATCGGCGCCGCACCGGCGCAGCACCGTGGTGATCATCGAGCTGGTCGTGGTCTTGCCGTGGGTGCCGGCGACCGCGACGGACCGCATGCCCAGCATGACGGAGGCGAGCGCCGCGGCCCGGTGCAGCACCCGAAGGCCCCGGGTCCGCGCCCCGGCGAGCTCGGGGTTGTCCGGCCGGATCGCGCTCGAGACGACCAGCGTGTCCGCAGACACCAGGTGCTCGGCCGAGTGACCGACGCGGACGCGGGCGCCGAGCGCGGCGAGCTCGTCAAGCTGTGCCGAGGCCGCGGAGTCACAACCGGAAACCGGCACTCCCCTGGCCAGCATGATGCGCGCGATGCCGGACATTCCCGCGCCGCCGATCGCGGCGAAGTGCACCCGCCCGAACTCGCCGAGCGGGACCGGCTCGACCGGTGCTACCAGGCCCATCGTCGCGGTCCTCCCATCGCACTCACCTGCCCCGGTGGCTGCCGCGGCCCCTGCTGCCCCGGCCGGGCGCCGGCCGGCTTCTGGTGTGCCCGGCCGCCCGCCCGGCCCCGGCGGGCCCGGCGGATCCGGCGGGCCCGGCAGCGCGTGCCGGCCGGCCAGGCTCCGCCCGGTCGGCGACCGCGAGCACCCGTGCGGCGAGCGCGGTGTCGGCATCCCTGCTGCCGACGGCCGCCGCCGCCCCGGACATGGAGGCCACAAGCTCGTGGTCGAGCAGGATCCCGAGCAACACGCTGCGGATCCACTCGGGGCTCAGGCTAGCGTCGTCGACGATCAGGCCGCCGCCTGCCCGCTCCACCGGCAGCGCGTTGAGCCGCTGCTCGCCGTTGCCGTGCGGCAGCGGGACGTAGGCCGCCGGCAGCCCCACGGCGGTCAGCTCCGCGCAGGTCATAGCGCCGGCCCGGCACAGGGCGAAGTCCGCCGCGGCGTAAGCGAGGTCCATACGGTCCAGATACTCGATCGCGACGTACGGCACCGCGCCGCGCGGCACGCCCGCCAGTCGGCCCGACCGGGGCCCGGCGATGTGCAGCACCTGGACGCCGACCGACAAGATGGCGTCGGCGGCACCGAGCACCGCGCGGTTCAGCGATGCCGCGCCCTGCGACCCGCCGGTGACGAGCAGCACGGGCAGGTCGGGCCGCAGGCCGAAGTGCAAGCGAGCCTTCTCGCTCAGGGCGAGCCGGTCTAGCCCGGCGATCTCCCGCCGGATCGGGATCCCGATATAGGTCGCGTGCGGCAGCCTTGTGCCCGCCTGGCCGATGTAGACGTGCCTGGTCAGCCGCGCCCCGATCCGGTTGGCCAGGCCGGGCCTCGGGTTCGCCTCGTGCACCACGATCGGCACGCGACGCCGGCGCGCGGCCAGGTAGCCGGGCGTAGCCACGTAGCCGCCGAAGCCGACGAGAACGCTCGCCGCCGCCCGGTCGAGCACGTCCACGGCCGCGCCGACCGCGCCGATCATCTTGCCCGGCACGGCGAACAGCGCCGGGGTGAGCGAGCGGGGCAGCGGAACCGCCGGAATCAGGTCGAGCGCGTACCCGCGGGCGGGAATCACCTTGGTTTCCAGGCCGCGCTCGGTTCCCAGGCAGGTAATCCTGACCTCGGGGTCGATCTGGCGCAGCGCGTCGGCTAGCGCCATCGCCGGCTCGATGTGGCCGCCGGACCCGCCGCCGGCAATCACGACGCTGCGCACTGGAACACCTCGCTGTCGTTCATTCTGGTGGCCACGGCCCGGACCGGCGCGGCCCGGAACCACGCGACCCCGGACCACGCGGGCCAGAACCAGGCGACCCCGAACCACGCGACCCGGAACCACGCGACCCAGAACCACGCGACCCGGACTCCCGCGGCCCGGAGCCCGGCGACGCGGACCCCTGCGGCACCGGCCCGCGGACGGCAGCGGCCTGGCGTGACGAGCCTGCCACGCCATCGGCGTCCGCCCGGCGCGACCGCCGTGGCCGCGTGCCCTGGCCGGCGGGATCCGCCCGACTTCCCGGATTAGTCAGCCTAGACCGTGCCGGGCGACGCGGCGGTGCCGAACCGGGGCGCGGCCCTCGCCGCCGCGGTGCCGCGCCGTCCGCCGGGCCGCTCGCGGCTGTCGAAACCGTCCGGCGCCCGGAACGCGCGCCCGGCCAGAACGCGGCCAGCAGCCCGGCCGCTGGCCACCGGGGACCCGCTGCGGCCAGCGCCTCGGCTGCCCCCGGCTCGCGCCTGGCGAAGGACAGCAGGATGCCGATCGCCGCCATGGTGGCGAGCAGCGACGACAGGCCAGCCGAGATCAGCGGCAGCGGCACTCCCGTGATCGGCAGCAGTCCCACGACGGCACAGATGTTCACCAGCGCCTGCACGAGGATCCAGGCCGTGGCCCCGGCGGCGGCCAGCCGCATGAACGGGTCGGTCATCCGGCGCGCGATCCGCAGGCCGGCGAACGCGAACCCGCCGTAGAGCAGCACCACGCAGCCGGTCCCGATCAGGCCGAGTTCCTCGCCGAGGATCGCGAAGATGAAGTCGTTGGTCGCGTTCGGCACCCAGCCCCACTTCTCCTTGCTGTCACCGAGGCCGACGCCGAACAGCCCGCCAGAGCCGATCGCCCACTTGCCCTGGATGCCCTGCTGGTTCCGGCCCGTCGGGCTGCCCGCCTGGCCGAAGTAGCCCGTCAGCCGCTCGATCCGGTAGGGCTGCACCACGATCAGGACGAGCAGCGCGAACAGGATCAGGCCGAGTATGCCGGCGAACAGGCGGCCCGGCGTACCGATCACCCACAGCAGCGCCAGCAGGATCACGAGCAGCAGGAACGTGGTGCCGAGGTCGTCGCCGAGCATCACGAGCATGGCCAGGACGGCCGCGCCGGGCAGCAGCGGGATCAGCAGCGTCCGCCAGTTGTTGAGCTGCCGGAGCTTCTCCTTGCGCGCGAGCAGGTCGGCGCCCCAGAGCAGCAGCGCGAGCTTGGCGAACTCCGACGGCTGAATCTGGATCCCGGCGACCTCGATCCAGCGCTCCGCGCCGCCCACGCTCGTCCCGAACGCCAGCACCAGCACCAGGCCGGCCATCGTGGCCAGCAGCAGCGGGTACGCCACGGCGCGCAGCAGCCTCGGCGGGGTTCTGGCGATCACCCACATCATGGCCAGGCCGATGACCGCGCCGAGCATCTGCTTGGCGAACACGCTGTACGGCGAGCCGCCCGCGTCGAGCTGAGACGCCGAGGACGTCGACAGCACCATCACGAGCCCGATCGCGAGCAGCAGCCCGGTGGTCCCGACGATCAGGTAGTACGACGTCAGCGGCCGGTCAAGCGGCGAGAGCGCGGCTGCTGCCCGCGGCCTGAGCGCAGCCGCGCTCACCGCGCCGCCGCCAGCCGCCGCACGGCGGCGGCGAAGGCCTCGCCGCGCGCCGGGTAGTCGCGAAACATGTCGAACGACTGCGCCGCCGGCGCGAGCAGGACGGTGTCGCCGGGCTCCGCCAGCTCGGCCGCCGCCTTGACCACGATGTCCATGGCTCCAGTGTCGGTGCCCGTGACCTCGACCACGGGGACCTGCGGCGCGTGTCGCAGCAGTGCGGCGGCGATCTTGTCGCGGTCGGCCCCGAACACGACGGCGCCGCGCAGCCGCCCGGCCGCCGCGCCCACCAGGTCGTCGAGGTCGCCCGCGGCGCCCTTAAGCTGGCCGCCGGCCACCCACACCACCTGGTCGTAGGCGACCAGCGCGGCCGCGGCCGCGTGTGGGTTGGTCGCCTTCGAGTCGTCGACGTAGTCGACCCCGCCGACGCTGCTCACCAGGGCGATCCGGTGCGGATCGGGACGGAACGCGCGCAGCCCGGCACCGATCGCCGCCGGTTCCGCGCCGTACGCCCTGGCCAGCGCCGCCGCCGCGAGCGCGTCG
>DASPZH010000499.1:0-7779 GCA_035636335.1 Streptosporangiaceae bacterium | reverse complement strand
AGGTCAAATCCCCGCTGAGCCGCTGGAATAAGCACCCGCCCGGCAAGCCCCGCAAGAACCTGCGGGTCACCAAGATCACCGCCACCATCAACCGAGATCACCAGCAGAAAAATGAGATACGCCACCGACAGTGCTTGACGCTCGCGCCGGGACCTTAACTCCCCGGCATTGGGGCTAGCCGTGGGCTAGCCGGCCGGCCGCGGGTAGCGGACCAGCCACAGTCAGCGGACCGCCCACGGTTAGCCGGCCGGCAGGCGGGCACGTCCGGAATACGGGGGGCGTCACGAGGGTTGCCCGACTGTAGGCGCGAGTCCCGCAGCCAGCCGGGTTCAGCCAAGATCGCCCGACAGCACGACCTCAGAGCCCATGCAGCCGGGAGGAGATGGCCGTGACCCACCGTTCTTCGCGGACTTCACGTGCATTGTGTGTCATTTGGCCCTACTCTGTGCCTAGGGATACCCATTGTGTTCCTGGGGATAAGGCATGACTCCCGTGCCCCGGCAGCCACGGTCTCCACGACCGAGGCGGCCCGGCGACGAGACTGCGGCTAGCGAGACTGCGGGTAGCGAGGAGGCGCGCACGATGGAGAAACTGGCCGCCGAGGCCGCCGAGAAGCTGAAAGGCGCGTCCGCCGAGGACGTCGTCGACTGGGCCGGGCGGACCTTCGGCAGCAGGCTCTGCATCACGTCCTCGATGACCGATGCCGTCATCGTCGACCTGGTCTCCAAGCAGGTCCCCGGCATCGACGTGCTGTTCCTCGACACCGGTTACCACTTCGCCGAGACCATCGGGACCAGGGACGCCGTCTCGGTCGTCTACCCGGTCAACGTGGTCAACGTCACGCCACCGACCACCGTGGCCGAGCAGGACGCCGAGCTCGGGCCCAAGCTGTACGCGCGCAACCCCGACCTGTGCTGTTACCTGCGCAAGGTGGTCCCGCTCGAGCAGTCGCTCGAGCCGTACGACGCCTGGATCACCGGCGTCCGCCGGGAAGAGACCGACTCCAGGACCGACACGAAGGTCGTCCAGTGGGACCCCAGGCGGCAGATGGTGAAGGTCAACCCCATCGTCGAGTGGACACAGCAGGACGTTGACGACTACATCACTGAGCACGGGGTGCTCGTGAACCCGCTCGTGTACGACGGCTATCCCTCGATCGGCTGCCGTACCTGCACGGCGCGGGTCGAGGCGGGCGCAGATCCGCGCAGCGGGCGCTGGGCGGGCACGGCCAAGACCGAGTGCGGTATCCACACCTGATCAAGTGCGCCATCCAGACCAGCACAGTGCACACTGGCACTGTGACGACCAGCAGCACCACCACGGCCGGCCGGGCCGGTCCATCAGGCCGGACGACGCACGAGGTCATCAACCAGGTCCCGCCGCTGGCCGGGCACGACGTCGCGGCCGACCAGGCGCTGCTGACGGCGGTCCAGGCGTACGACGCGGGCGGTGTCGTTCCCGAACTGCGCGAACTGGGCAAGGCGGCCGGATCGGCCGAGGTCATCGAGCTGGCCAGGCTGGCCAACGAGCACTCCCCCGTGCTGCGCACGCACGACCGGCACGGGTACCGGATCGACGAGGTCGAGTTTCACCCGGCCTGGCACCAGCTCATGACGACGGCGGTGCGGCACGGCCTGCACGCCGCGCCGTGGGCGAGCCGCGAGCCAGGCGCTCACGTCGCGCGGGCGGCCAAGTTCTACGTCTGGACTCAGGCCGAGGCCGGGCACGGCTGCCCGATCTCGATGACCTACTCCGTGGTCCCGGCGCTGCGGCACGCGCCCGACCTCGCGGCCAGGTTCGAGCCGCTGCTGACCGCCGCCAGCTATGATCCCGGCCTGAGGGGGCCAGAAGCCAAGTCGGGCCTGCTGGCCGGCATGGCGATGCCCGAGAAGCAGGGCGGCTCGGATGTGCGGGCGAACACCACCCGCGCCGAGCCGGCCGGCGACGGCAGCTACCTGATCACCGGGCACAAGTGGTTCTGCTCGGCGCCCATGTGCGACCTGTTCCTCGTGCTGGCCCAGGCGCCCGGCGGGGACGCGAAGCGGGCCGAGACCGGCGACGCGAAGCAGGCCCGAGTGAGCCTCACCTGCTTCCTGCTCCCCCGGGTTCTTCCCGACGGCGGCAGGAACCGTATGCACATCCAGCGCCTCAAGGACAAGCTCGGCAACAGGTCCAACGCGTCCTGTGAGGTCGAGTACGACGAGGCGCTCGCGTGGCCGGTCGGCGAGCCGGGCCGGGGCGTGGCCACGATCATCGAGATGGTCAGCTCGACCAGGCTGGACTGCATACTCGGCAGCGCCGCCGGCATGCGGCAGGCCGTCGTCGAGGCGACGCACCACGCGACGCACCGGAGGGCGTTCGGCGCTCCGCTGGACGGCCAGCCCGCGATGGCCGCGGTCCTCACCGATCTCGCGCTCGAGTCCGAGGCCGCCACGACGCTCGCGCTGCGGCTCGCCGCGGCCGCCGACCGGGCGGCCCAAGGTGACCTGGCCGAGGCCGCACTGCTCCGGCTGATGCTGCCCGCGGCCAAGCACTGGATCTGCAAGCGCACGCCCGCGGTGGTCGCCGAGGCGCTGGAGTGCCTGGGCGGCAACGGCTTCGTCGAGGAGTCCGTCATGCCGCGGCTGTACCGTGACGCGCCGCTGAACTCCATCTGGGAGGGTTCGGGTAACGTAACCGCCCTCGACCTGCTGCGGGCACTGGCTCGCTCTCCCGGCGCCGTCGACGCCGTCCGGGCCGAGCTCGCGCTGGCGGCCGGGGCGGACGCAAGGCTTGACCTGGCCGCCGAGCGGCTGTGGCGTGAGCTGGCCGGCCTCACGGCCGACCCGGTCGGCGCCCAGTACCAGGCGCGCAGGCTGGCCGGCCTGCTGACGGTGACGATGCAGGCCGCGTTGCTGGTCAGGTACGCGCCGGCCGCGGTCAGTGACGCGTTCTGCGCGTCCCGGCTGGGCGAGCGGGACGGACTCTGCGGGCCCGGTGTGTCGTTCGGCACGCTGCCCCGCGGGCTTGATCTGGCCGCGGTGGTCGGCAGGACGCGGCCCGTCGCCGCGAGATAGGGTCTGCTGATGCGCGTGTGGCCGGGGACCCCATATCCGTTGGGAGCGGTCTGGGACGGCTCGGGGACCAACTTCGCGATCTTCTCCGAGGTCGCCGAGCTGGTCGAGCTCTGTCTCTTCGATGACGAGGCCGCGGAGACCAGGATTGGCCTGAGCGAGGTCGACGGCTTCGTCTGGCACTGCTACCTGCCCGACGTCGGGCCCGGCCAGCGTTACGGGTTCCGCGTTCACGGCCCGTACGCCCCGCGCCGCGGGCACCGGTGCAACCCGGCGAAGCTGCTGCTCGACCCCTACGGCAAGGCTGTCGACGGCGAGGTGCGATCGAGCCCCGCCCTGTACTCCTACGTTCACGGCAGGCATGATCCGGGTGTCATCAACACCGACGACAGCGCTCCGTATATGCCAAGAAACGTAGTGATCAACCCGTACTTCGACTGGGCCGGCGATCAGCAGCTCCGCACGCCTTATCACGAGACGCTGATCTACGAGGCCCACGTCCGCGGCCTGACGCTGCGCCATCCCGGGGTGCCGCCCGAGCTGCGCGGCAGCTACGCGGGCCTGGCGTCGTCGGCCATCATCGAGCACCTGCAGCGGCTCGGCGTCACCGCGATCGAGCTGATGCCGGTGCACCAGACCGTCCCCGAGCCGGTCCTGGTCGAGCGCGGGCTGACGAACTACTGGGGCTACAACACGATCGGGTTCTTCGCGCCGCACCAGGGCTATGGCTCGTCGGCGGCGGCGCACGGCCACGTCGCCGAGTTCAAGTCGATGGTCAAGGCGCTGCACCAGGCCGGCATCGAGGTGATACTCGACGTCGTCTACAACCACACCGCCGAGGCGGCCGAGCTCGGGCCGACGCTCAGCTTCCGCGGCATCGACAACGCGGCCTACTACCGGCTCGCCGACGACGACCCGTCGGTCTACCTCGACTACACCGGCTGCGGCAACAGCCTGAACGTGCGGCACCCGCACACCCTTCAGCTCATCATGGACTCGCTGCGGTACTGGATCGACGAGATGCACGTCGACGGGTTCCGGTTCGACCTGGCGTCGGCGCTGGCCAGGGAACTGCACGACGTGGACCGGCTGTCTGCCTTCTTCGACCTGGTGCAGCAGGACCCGCTGGTCTCCCAGGTCAAGCTCATCGCCGAGCCATGGGACGTCGGCGAGGGCGGCTACCAGGTGGGCAGGTTCCCGCCGCTGTGGACCGAGTGGAACGGCCAGTACCGCGACACCATGCGGGACTACTGGCGCGGCGAGCCC
This sequence comes from Streptosporangiaceae bacterium, assembly GCA_035636335.1. Lineage (GTDB taxonomy): Bacteria > Actinomycetota > Actinomycetes > Streptosporangiales > Streptosporangiaceae > Chersky-822. The sequence continues at coordinate 3,460 of DASPZH010000499.1, read as the reverse complement.
GGCCGTCTGCCCGAGCTCGCGTCGCGGCTGACCGGGTCGAGCGACCTGTACGAGACCAGCGCGCGGCGCCCGGTGGCCTCGGTGAACTTCGTCACCTGCCACGACGGGTTCACCCTGGCCGACCTGGTCAGCTACGACCACAAGCACAACGAAGCCAACGGCGAGGACAACCGCGACGGATCGGACGACAACAGGTCGTGGAACTGCGGCACCGAAGGCCCGTCCGATGATCCCGAGATCAACGCGCTGCGCGACCGGCAGGTCAGGAACTTCCTCGCGACCCTGTTCTTCTCCCAGGGCATCCCGATGCTGCAGGCCGGCGACGAGCTTGGCCGCACCCAGCGGGGCAACAACAACAGCTACTGCCAGGACAACGAGATCTCCTGGGTCGACTGGGACGCCGCCGCCAAGCACTCCGACCTGATCGACTTCGTCGCGGCACTGTCGGCACTGCGCAAGGCGCACCCGGTCTTCCGGCGGCGCCGTTTCTTCAGCGGGCAGGCGGGCGACTCGGCCGACGGCCAGCGCGACATCGTCTGGCTGAGCCCGTCTGGCGCCGAGATGACCGGCTCTGACTGGAACTCCGGCTACGCCAAGGCGCTCGCCGTCTGCCTGAACGGCGACGCGATCACCGAGCCAGGCCCGAGGGGCGAGCGGATCACCGACGCGGACTTCATCCTGCTGATCAACGCGCACAGCGACGCCGTGACGTTCTCGCTACCGCCCGACGTCGGCTCGCCTGGCGTCTCGTGGCAGGTCCTCGTGGATACCGCGGCGGCGCAACCGGTGGCGGTCCGGTCCGCGCCAGAGCCGTCCGCGGCCGGTCCCGTGCTCCGGGTCAAGGTGGCCGCCCGCGCGATCGTCGTTCTGCGCGGAGAGCACGACGCGGACGGCGGCAGGCACGCCAGCCGGTGACCGGGTGCGGCACGTTCGGTCGTCATCGTGACCCAGACAAGCTCGTTGATCGAGCAGTTCTGCTTTCGGGCCAGGAGCGATAGGGAGCGAGATCGTTCCTGGTGCCTCGAACGATACGCGCCTCGCCGCCTCCAGCACGACCGCTGCGGGCAGCTCGTACCCCGCGACGGTGAGCAGATATCCGCGCTCGGGCGCGACGGGTCGTCCTGGCGCGTGCAGCGCTTGTCCGGCGCGGGGCGGTGACGGCCGGATGACCAGGGCCGATAACCTGGCCTCCGGCCGTCAGGCGGTCCGACGACGGGAGCGACGTGCGCCAGATCTTCCCGGTGCGAACCGGGGCGGGTAACCCGCCCGGCCCGGCCGACGCGCCCGGTCCGGCCGACGCGCCCGGCCCGGCCGATCCGCCCGGCCCGGCCGATCCGCCCGGAGCGGCCGGCCACCTGATCGCAGGGCTCGGGGATATTTACGCGTTTCCCGGTCGGCTGTGGGTCAAGGCCAACATGATCGCGAGCGTGGACGGGGCGATCGCCCTCGACGGCCGCTCGGGCGGGCTGTCCGGGGCCGGGGACCGGCTGGTGTTCACCGTGCTCCGCAGCCTCGCCGACGTGATCGTAGTGGGCGCGGGCACGGCGCGGGCCGAGCGATACCGGCAGGCTCAGCCGGACGAGCTGTGGCAGCAGCTTCGGGCGGGCCGCTCGCCTGCCCCGCCGGTCGCGGTGATCACCAGGCGGCTCGACCTGGACCTCGGCAGCCGGCTGTTCGGTCCCGGTACCGGCCGCCCGTCCGACGGGCTGGCCAGGACCATCGTGATGACCACCGAGCTAGCACCGGAGGACCGCCTGACCGCCGCGGCCCGGGTAGCGGATGTGGTCGTCGCGGGCGCCGAGAGCGTGACCGCGAGGGCCGCGGTCGGGGCCCTCGCCAAGCGGGGATACCGCAGGATCCTGGTGGAAGGCGGACCCATGCTGCTCGGGCAGATCGCCGCCGAGGGCCTGCTCGACGAGCTCTGCCTGACGATCAGCCCGCTGCTCGAGGGCGGGCACGCCACTGGCCGGGTGACCTGGCGGCGCGGCCCGGCTGAGGTCACCGGACTGCGGCTGGCGACCCTGCTCGAGGACGACGGGTTCCTGCTCAGCCGCTACGTGCGCGCCGCCCGGCCCCGGCCCGGAGCCTAGCCCGGCCCGGCCCGGAGCTAGCCCGGCCCGGACCTAGCCGCCCTGGCGGAGCCGCGCGAGCGCCTCGGCCAGGATCGCGGCGCCGTCGTTGGCGGACCGGCGCTCCTTCACATAGGCCAGGTGCGTCTTGTAGGGCTCGGCGTGGGGCAGCGGGGGCGGGCTCGTGGAGTCCCGGCCGGCGGGAACCCCGCAGCGCGGGCAGTCCCAGGTGTCGGGGATCGCCGCGTCGTTCGCGAAGCTCGGTATCGTCTCGTGGCCGTTGCAGCAAAAGAACGATACCCGCACCCGGGGCGCCGCCTCGCCCCGTTCCGCCTCCCCCATCGGTCCCGCGCCGACACGGCTGCCGCGAATGGCGTTACCACTACTCAATGCTGGCCTCTTTCCAGGTCAAGCGCCGATCCAGACGTCGCGCCGCGTCGCAGCGTCGCGTCACCTCAGCAGCAGACCGAGCGCGACAATGCAGACGAACCACAAGATTCCGCAGGAGATCGTGATCCTGTCGAGGTTTCGCTCGACCACCGACGATGACCCGAGCGATGACGTCATCCCGCCGCCGAACAGGTCAGACAGGCCGCCGCCCTTGCCCTTGTGCAGCAGCACGAGCAGCACCATGAGCAGGCTCGTGATGACCAGGACGATGGAAAATGCGATAACCACTGCTGTCGTCGTCCCTCCGAGCGCTCCGTCAGGCCGGCGCCTGCTGATAACGGCAGATCCTGACGAATCCTTCGTAATCGAGGCTGGCACCGCCGACAAGCGCGCCGTCGATGTCTGACTGCGCCATGATGGCAGGCATGTTGTCGGGTTTCACTGATCCCCCGTAAAGGATACGCATACCTGCCGCCACTTCGTGCCCATGGCAGGCCGAAACCCACTCCCTGATCGCCGCGCAGACCTGCTCGGCGTCCTGCGGGGTGGCGACCTGGCCGGTGCCGATCGCCCACACCGGCTCGTAGGCGATGACCAGGCCGGCCACCTGCCCGGCGGTCAGGCCGGCGAGCCCGCCGTCGAGCTGGCTCACGCAGTGCGGCAGGTGCTCGCCTGCCTCCCTGACCGCCAGCGGCTCGCCGACGCAGAGCACCGGCGTCATCTCGTGCGCGAGCACCGCCCGCACCTTGGCGTTGACCAGCGCGTCATCCTCGGCGTGGTACTGCCGCCGCTCCGAGTGCCCGGCGAGCACGTAGTCGCAGCCGAGCTTGGCCAGCATCCGGCCGCTGATGTCGCCGGTATAGGCGCCGTCGGCGTGCGGCGAGACGTCCTGCGCCCCGTAGCGCAGCTTGAGCTTGTCGCCCTGCACGAGCGTCTGCACGCTGCGCAGCGCGGTGAACGGCGGCAGCACGACGATATCGACCGCCGCGAAGTCCTTGCCG
>DASPZH010000498.1:0-2932 GCA_035636335.1 Streptosporangiaceae bacterium | reverse complement strand
TTCTTGAGCCCGAGGCTGAGTACCGACGCGCGAAGCTCGCTCATCCGGCCCAGGTCGCTCAGCCAGGACCGGAAGGCCTGCCGCTCCTTCTGGGCCGGGCCGCTGCGCAGGGCGGTCCGGACCGCGAGGCGGAACTTCTTGATCGCGGCGTTGGTCTTGTGCTGCTGCGCAATCAGCAAACCGCGGTCGCCATGCCCAGGCCTGGCCATGTACTGGAGCGCGAGCGTCCGCTCCTGGCCAAGCTGGTTCTGCACATTGGCGACGGGGATTGCGACCAACTGGCGGATGGCCGCCTCTCGCTTGAGCGTCACGACATTGCCGAGGGTCAGGTTGAGCAGTTCGGCGTACAGGCCGAGCAGCGCGACCACAGGCACCAGGACGAGCACGATGATTCGCAGGCGGATGGACCGGCGACGCAGCATGGCTATGGTCCTCAGGATCGTGCCGGCATAGCGGGCCGACGTTGTTGCCCCGGGGCAGTGCAGAGATATGTGAGCTTACTCGGCTATTAACGGCGTTACAGCGGCATCGAGTATGCCTGCACCGACTTTTCGTAATCCATTCGGCCGCACGATCCGTGGTGGTCGGCCGGGCGGGCGTGTGGCAGCCGGCCGTCGGGGGCAGTCTGGCAGCAGGCCGTCGCGGGCCAGTCTGGCGGTCGGCTGGGGCCAGCGGGGCCGGTCGAACGGCAGGCCGGGCAGGTCGGTCGGGACCAGCGAGGGCCGGCCACTTGGCGGGCACGGCAGGTCGGCCGCCGGCCGTGCGGCGGCCAGATCGGCGGTGGCGCGGCCGCTGGCCGCCATCCCGCGGCGACCGCGGGATGGTGGTGCATTGGCGTGAAGCGGCGCCGCCGTGGCTACGATTGGGGACGCTGGCTTGCCACGATCCGTGGTCCGCGAGCCCGGCACTCATGGATCAGCCCTCCGGAGGATAGGGACGTAGATGACATCACCCCGCGGCTCCTCGGCCGTAGGACGGCCCGCCGGCGACGACGACGTCGCGGCCGTGCGGGCGGCCGACGGCGCGGACCGCGCCGAGGCCGTGATCGCGGCAGGTGCGCCCGCCGTGGCGGAGTCGGCCACCTCTGGTCCGGATCCGAAGGGCTACCAGGCGGGCCCGGCGTGGGCTCGCTGGCTGCCGTCCGCGGTGGCGTTGCTCTTCTCGTTGTGGGGCATCACGACGCCGTCGTACTGGCGCGACGAGGCAGCGACGATCGCGGCGGTCCGCAGGCCGCTCGGCGACCTGATCAAGATGCTCGGCAACGTCGACGCCGTGCACGGCGCCTACTACCTGATGATGTGGCCGCTCGAGCACGCGCTCGGGCCGGGGCCGCTGGTCATGCGGCTGCCGGCGGCGGTCGCGGCCGCCGTGACGGCGGCGGCCCTGGCTGCCATCGGCCGCAGGGTGATCTCGCGATGGGCCGGCCTGGCGGCCGGACTGTTCGTCGCCGTGCTGCCCGTGACCAGCAGATACGGCGAGGAGGCCCGGTCATACGCGATGGTGGTCGCGGCCGCCACGATTGCGAGCTACCTGCTCGTGCGGTTGCTGGCGGCCGAGCCTGCCGCACGGCGTCGCTGGCTGGTCGGCTACGGGGCGAGCATCGCCGCGCTCGGCATACTCAACATATTCGGGCTGCTGCTGGTCCCGGCGCACGCCGTCACGCTCGCCCTCGCATGCCGTCGCGACCTGCGCGACCCGGTGACCAGGCGGCTCGTCATCGGCTGGCTGGCGGCGATCACGGCCGGGGTGGCCGTGGCCAGCCCGCTGCTGGTGCTCGGCTGGCTGCAGCGCGGCCAGATCGCCTGGCTTGGCGTCAACACCTCGTCGTCGGGGCTCAACACGCTGTTCGCGCTGAGCGGCTCGTTCCTGGTCACCACCGTCGCACTGGCCGCGATCGTGGTGGCGCTGGTGCTCAGCACCGAGCAGAGCAGGGAGCGCCGCACGGCCGTCTGGCCAGGGCGGCTCGCGGAACTCAGCCTGCCCTGGCTGGTCCTGCCGCCCGCCATCCTGCTGGCCGCATCAACGGTCCAGCCGGTCTACACGTCGCGTTACATCCTCATCTGCGTGCCGGCGCTCGCGCTGATCGGCGGCGCCGCGGTCGCCTCCTACGGACGGATCGCCGGGGCCATCGCGCTGGCCGCCGTGCTGATCGCCGGGACGACCACCCAGATCGGCCAGCGCACCTACGCCGGCCACTATGACGACATCCTGGCTCTCGACCAGATCGTGGCCGCGAGCGCGCGGCCCGGCGACTACGTCCTCTACACAAACCCCAACGCGGAGAGCTTCGGCGCCGCCTACTCCTACGGGCTCGGCAAGCTGCCCAACATCGCGCTGGCGCGCGGGCCGGTCCCGTCGGGCACCCTGGGCGGAACGACGGCGCCCCTCGCGCAGATCAGGTCCAGGCTCAGGCACGCCCGCCGGGTTTGGGTCGTCGAGATCAACAGCTTCGTCCCCGACCCCCAGCTACTCGGGCTGAACGGCCTGCCGCTGTCTCTCACGCCGATCATGGACGGCGTGCCCTTGCAGTTCAACAGCTACTGGCACGAGCGCGGCGACTACCTGATCCTGTACACCCACACGTAGCCGGGCTCGCGCGTACCCGAGCCGCACGCGCGTACGCGCGCACGGCCGGACGCGCGCATGGCCGAGCGTGCGGCCACGGCACCGCGTTCTGGCCGGCCCGGGTCCGGCATGACCTCGGCGGAACCCGGCCGGCGTGACCCGCGGACGCTGCCCGCGGGTCATGCCGGGTCAGGGCCGCGATGAGCCGCTGATCTGGTCGAGCAGCGCCCGGACCTCGGCCTCGGGGTAGCGGCGGTGACCGCCGAGCGTACGGACCGAGGTGAGCTTCCCGTCCTTGGCCCAGCGGGTCACTGTCTTCGGGTCGACTCGGAACATGGCGGCGACCTCGGCGGGGGTCAGCAGCCGT
>DASPZH010000497.1:0-1963 GCA_035636335.1 Streptosporangiaceae bacterium | reverse complement strand
TCGGTCAGGCCGCGTTCGGTGCCGCGCCGCTGCTCGGATGGTGGCCGCAGGACGGAGCGCCCAGGGCCGCAGTGCTCCAGACGCCGCCCCGGCCGATGCTGCTGACGGCGCTGCCCGGCGAGTCGGCCGGGCAGCTCGCACAGGCGCTCGCCGACCGCGGTGCCTCGCTGTCCGGCGTGAACGGTCCCGAAGCCGACGTGACCGCGCTGGCCGCCGCGTGGCGCGGCTTGACCGGAGCGAACGGCCGCACTCACCAGCGGCAGCGGCTGTACCGGCTCGGCGCGCTGGTCCCGCCCGACCCGGCGCCGGCCGGGGCGCCGCGGATCGCGGCCGTGGCCGACGCGGCCGTCGTAGGCTCGTGGTTCGCGGCCTTCGCTGCCGAGACCGGCCAGGCGGATGCCGCCGACGAGGTTGTCACGGACCGGCTGGAGCGGGGTCGGATCATGCTCTGGGAGGTGGTCGGCGAGCCGGTGTCGATGGCCGGCCTGACGGACGTGCTGGCCGGCGTGGCCAGAGTCGGCCCGGTGTACACGCCGGGAGACCGCCGCGACCGCGGCTACGGGGGCGCGGTAACGGCCGCCGTTAGCGCACTCGCGCTCGCCCGCGGCGCCGGGTCGGTGATCTTGTTCACCGACCTCGCTAACCCGGCAAGCAACTCGCTCTACCGCAAGCTGGGCTACGAGCCGGCCGAGGACCGTGTGGTCGTCGTCTTCGATACCTGATGCCGACTCTGCCACGTGGTGTCCAGTTGACCGGTCTAACCGCCAATATGATGTCTGTCGCGAGATGATCGGCGAGATGTTCGAGATACACCATCTGTTCCCGTGCACCCCGCTCGTTGTCCGTTTACCGCCGACGTGGTACAACAGGCCGAATGACCGCCAGCACGGGGCCCGCGCAGCCCGCCATCGCCGGACGAGACGGCGGCGGTTCCTCGGCCGTCCGCGTCCAGGGCCTGCGCAAGAACTACGGTCCGGTCGTCGCCCTCGACGGCGTCGACCTCGACATCCGGCCGGGCGAGTTCTTCACCCTGCTCGGACCGTCGGGATCGGGGAAGACCACGCTGCTGAGGCTGATCGCGGGCTTCGAGCGGCCGGAGGGCGGCACGATCGAGCTTGGCGGGCGGGAGATCTCGAGGGTGCCGCCGTACGCGCGCGACATCAACACGGTCTTCCAGGACTACGCATTGTTCCCGCACATGTCGGTTGCGCAGAACATCGAGTACGGGATGCGGGTGAGGCGAGTCCCCAGGCCGGAGCGGCGCATGCGCGCCGAGCGCGCCCTGGAGATGGTTCGGCTGACCGGACTCGGCGGGCGCAAGCCCACGCAGCTCTCCGGCGGCCAGCGGCAGCGGGTGGCGCTGGCCAGGGCCATCGTCAACGAGCCGCAGGTGCTGTTGCTCGACGAGCCGCTCGGCGCGCTCGACCTCAAGCTGCGCCAGGAGATGCAGCTTGAACTTCAGCACGTGCAGCGCGAGGTCGGCATCACGTTCGTCTACGTGACGCACGACCAGGAGGAGGCGCTGTCCATGAGCGACCGGATCGCGGTGCTCAGCCGCGGCCGGATCGAGCAGGTCGGCACGCCGCTAGAGGTCTACGAGCGACCGCGCACGGACTTCGTGGCCGGCTTCATCGGGATCTCGAACGTCATCGAGCGGGACGGCCAGCACATCACCATCCGGCCGGAGAAGATCCGGATGCTGGCCGACGGCGAGGAGCCGCCGGCCGGATACCACGCCGAGGTCGGGATCATCAGGGACGTCGTCTACGTCGGGGTCTCCACGCGGTACACGATCGCTCTCGACGCCGGCGGCGAGCTCGTCGTGGCCAGGCAGAACGAGCAAGCCCCTGACGCGACACACGACATCAGCGGTCGGCCGGCGAGGATCGCCTGGTCGCCAGACCAGACCAGCACGGTTTCGCAAGGGGAGGGCGCGCGTACCTAATCTCAGGCGCGCGGAAAG
>DASPZH010000496.1:0-3338 GCA_035636335.1 Streptosporangiaceae bacterium | reverse complement strand
CAGGGACGAGATGGCCTCGGCGAGCAGGTCGTGGTCGCCGGGCGGCACCAGCAGGCCCGTCTGGGCGTCGGCCACGACCTCGGGGATCCCGCCGACGTTCGATCCGACCACGGCGGTGCCGCACGCCATCGCCTCCAGGTTGACGATTCCCAGCGGCTCGTACAGCGACGGGCAGGCGAAGACCGTGGCATGGCTCAGGATCTGGATAACCTCGCGCTTCGGCAGCATCCCGTTCAGCCAGATCACCGCCGACCGGCTAGCGCGCAGGTGCCCGACCAGGCGGGTGACCTCGGCGCCGAGTTCCTCGGTGTCGGCCTGGCCGGCGCAGAGCACGAGCTGGACATCCGGATCGAGCAGCTCGGCCGCGCGCAGCAGCACCGGCAGCCCCTTCTGCCTGGTGATACGGCCGACGTAGGCGACGGTGGGCCGGCCGGGATCGATCCCGTGTCGGTCGAGCACGTCGGTGCCGCCGTCGGGGGCGTACTCGTCGGTGTCGATGCCGTTGCGGATCACGTGCACGCGCTCGGCACGCAGCGAGGGGTACGTGGCCAGCACGTCGGCTCGCATCCCGGTCGAGACTGCGATCACCGCGGCCGCGGACTCCACCGCCACCCGCTCGCACCACGACGACAGCGCATAGCCGCCGCCGAGCTGCTCAGACTTCCATGGCCGCAACGGCTCCAGCGAGTGCATCGTCATGACATGCGGGATGCCGTACAAGGTGGCGGCCATATGCCCGGCCAGGTTCGTGTACCAGGTGTGCGAGTGCACCACGTCGGCGAAGGCCACCGCCGCGGCCATGGACAGGTCGGCCGAGACGGTCCTGAGCGCGGCGTTGGCGTCGTCGAGCAGGTTCCACGGCCGGTGCGCGACCGCCGCGGGCCGGTCGGCGCCCTGGCAGTGCACGGTCAGGCTGACCAGGTCGCGCAGCTCGCGGGCCAGGTACTCGACGTGCACGCCGGCGCCGCCGTAGACCTCGGGCGGGTACTCCCTGGTCAGCAGCGCGACGTTGACCTTCCCGAACGCCATCGTCACGGGGCGACCTCCTGGCCCTTGCCGACGACGGTGATGCCGCCGGCCGACACCACGAAGCCGCGGGCGCGGTCGTGCTCCTTGTCGACCCCCACGCTGACTCCGTCGGGTACGACCACGTTCTTGTCGAGAATGGCGTCCTGGACGACCGCGTGCCTGCCGATCCTGGTGTTGTGCATGAGGACCGACCGCTCCACCCGCGACCAGGAGTTGACCCGCACGCCCGGCGACAGCACGGACCTGACCACCAGGCCGCCGGAGACGACCACGCCGTTGCTGACCACGCTGTTGATCGCCCGGCCGACCCGGTCGCCGCTGTCGTGCACGAACTTGGCGGGCGGCTGCGATGGGACGTAGGTCAGGATCGGCCACTTGTCGTTGTAGAGGTTGAAGATCGGGTGCACCGCGCACAGGTCGAGGTGGGCCTCGAAGTAGGAGTCGAGCGTCCCGACGTCACGCCAGTACCCGGCGTCGCGTTCGTCGGCGCCCGGCACCTCGTTGTCCAGGAAGTTGTACGCCTGGGCGCAGCCCTGCCGCACCAGCATCGGCAGGATGTCGCCACCCATGTCGTGCCTGCTGCCGTCGTCCGCCGCGTCCTCGCGGAGCGCCTCGATGAGCACGTCGGTGCTGAACACGTAGTTGCCCATCGAGGCGTAGGACAAGTCGGGGTCGGCCGGAAGCGCGGGCGGATCGGCCGGCTTCTCCAGGAACGCCGTCACCGACCGGCCGTCGCTGCCGGTCTGGATCACCCCGAAGCTGGTCGCCTCCTGCCGGTCGACGGGGATGGCCGCGACCGTGACGCCCGCGCCGCCCGCGATGTGCTGGCGGACCATCTGCATCATGTCCATCCGGTACACGTGGTCCGCGCCGAACACGGCGACGATATCGGGCCCGTCGTCGTAGATCAGGTTGAGCGACTGGTAGATCGCGTCCGCCGAGCCGGTGTACCAGTGCGGGCCGAGCCGCTGCTGGGCGGGCACCGGCGTGACGTAGTTGCCGAGCAGGCTGCTCAGCCGCCACGTGGTCGTGACGTGCCGGTCCAGGCTGTGGCTCTTGTACTGGGTCAGCACGCAGATCCGGCGGCAGCCGGCGTTGACCAGGTTGGAGAGCGCGAAGTCGATCAGCCGGTACAGGCCGCCGAACGGGACGGCAGGCTTGGCCCGGTCGGCGGTGAGCGGTGCCAGCCGCTTGCCGGCCCCGCCCGCGAGGACGATCGCGAGTACTTGCGGCTCAGCCATCCGGTGCTCCCGTCGAACGCGGACGTCAGCGATACCGTGCCGGGATCACACTGCCCCTCATCGGTCGCCGGGTCCAGGCATGACGGGAATTCGCACCCGGATCTTCGACTGCGGATGGCCGGTCAGCTCCCAGTCGTCCATGAACGTCGCCTCGAGGCCGTGCTTGGCCGCCAGCTCGACCAGCGTCTGCGTCTGGTAGTAGAAGTCCTCCCTGAGCACGTGATGCTCGGCGCCGTCGGTCCGGTCGAAGGTGAAGTCGAAGAAGCCTTCGGGGGCCAGGATCCGGCCCATGTGCGCGAGGCACTCGTCGATCACCTCGACGGGGGAGTGCGAGAACACGCTGTGCGCGTGCACGAAGTCGAACGCGCGGTCGGGCAGGAAGTGCAGGCGCAGGTCCCTGACCAGGGTCAGGTGCGGCAGCTTCGCGCGCAGGTCGTGTTCGGCGATGGTGTCCTGCGCTGCCATCAGGATGTCGGGCGAGATGTCGATGCCGTAGTAGTTGCCCGGATCGAGATGGTCGATGAACAGGCGCCCGGCCCGCAGGTTGCCGCAGCCGATCTCCAGCATCCGCATGTCCGGCTTGAGCCCGTGACCGGTCGCGTAGTCGAACTGGAGCTGGCCGATCTGCAGCCAGTAGTCGTGCGACGGGCTGCCGACCGCGCCCTCGGCGCTGCGGGACGCGTCCGAGCGCATTACGGCACGGTAGTAACTGACGTGGTCGGCCGACCTGACCTGCAGCCAGGCGTCCCGGCCGCGCCGCCTGAGGTATCTGGCGATCCGGCCGGGATGCCGGATCGCATAGGTGATCTTGAAAGCTAGCCTGGAGCGGTCCTTGGAATGCACGGACTCAGCGTAGGGCTTGCGGCGGCTACGTCACGTCCGAAGGCCCGGTCAGGTGCCTGTCCGACTGGCGGCTGGCCAGCCTGACGGCCAGCACCCTGGCCACGGCGACGCCGATGCCGAGCACGACGGTCCAGGCCAGGGCCTCGCCGATGGCCACCTCCGGGTCCTCGGCCTTGCCCGGTGGCTCTCGCCCCACGATCTTCGTCCAGGCAAAGCTGATCGCCT
>DASPZH010000495.1:0-18283 GCA_035636335.1 Streptosporangiaceae bacterium | reverse complement strand
CGCGAACATCACGTCGGTGTCCCAGTGGGTGAACCCGAGTGACTCGTACAGCCTGATCGCCGCGGTGTTGCTCTCGTCCACGTAGAGCATGACCTGGAAGAGCCCGCGGGAGCGCAGGTAGCGCAGGCCGACCAGGGTCAGCGCCCGGCCCAGCCCGCTGCCGCGCTCGCCGGGGTCCACGCCCACGACGTAGACCTCGCCGATGGCCTGGTGCGCGTGGTGGTTCTCCTGGCCGTTCTGGCCGTGGACCTTAGTCCAGTGAAAGCCGACCATCTTGCCCGCGCGCTCGGCAAGGAAGAACCCTGCGGGGTCGAACCACGGCTCTTGCTCGCGCAGGTCCAGGTCGGCCCGGGTCCAGGCGCCCTGCTCCGGGTGGCTGGCGAACGCGCGCCGGTTGAGTGCCGTCCACTCGTCCTCGTCCTGGCCGACCACGAAGGTCCTGATCGTGATCCCGTCGGCGAGTCGCGGCCGGTCAAGCTGGCTCTGGAGCGAGCGGCGCATCTGCCACAGCGCCCTGACCCGCTCGAACCCGGCGGCTGCCGCGAGCCGCGAGGCGCCGGGCAGGTCGCCGTGCGCCCACAGCCGAAGCTGCCGCTGGCCGGCCTCGGCGGCCAGAGCCTCGACGAGGGCCAGCCCCAGCTTCCGCCGCCGGTGCGCCGGATGGATGACGAGCTCGCCGCTCGGCCCCGCGACCGGGTCGGTCGGGTCAAGGTGGGCGTAGCCGGCGATCTCGCCGCCCTCGGTCAGCATCACGTTGCGTGCCTGACGGTCGCCGCCGTAGCGCAGGTGCAGCATCACGTGCTCGGACAGGGGCGCGACCCCGTCTTCCTCGGTTGCCAGCCTGACCAGCCTGAGCACGGCGGCGACGTCCTCGCCGGCCAGCCGGTCGGCGATCCGGATCTCGGTCACCGGCCCGCTCCGATGCCGCTTGAGCGTGCGGCCCGGTTCGCGGCCCGGTTCGCGGTCCTGGGCGCCCTGGAACTGGTCCTGGCCTGGCCGGCGCCGGCGTCCGCGCCGGCGCCGTCGGAGTTCGCGGAGCCGGGCCCGCCGCGTCGGCTCTCCTGCCTGGCCGGGACGAACTTGTACCCGACGTTGCGCACCGTGCCGATCAGCGCCTCGTTGTCCGTGCCCAGCTTGGCGCGGAGCCTGCGCACGTGGACGTCGACGGTCCTGGTGCCGCCGAAGTAGTCATAGCCCCACACCTCCTGGAGAAGCTGCGACCTGGTGAACACCCGGCGCGGGTGCTGGGCGAGGAACTTCAGCAACTCGAACTCCTTGAAGGTCAGGTCGAGAGCCACGCCGCGGATCCTGGCCGAGTATGTCGCCTCGTCGATGACCAGTTCGCCGGACCTGACTTCCTCCGCGGGAAGCGCGCGCTGCCTGGGGGCCCGGCCGATGGCGAGCCGGATCCTGGCCTCAACCTCGCCGGGGCCCGCTGTGGGCAAGATCACGTCGTCCGCGCCCCAGTCGGCGGAGACGGCTGCCCAGGCGCCCTCGCTGATCACGGCCAGTACCGGCACGCCCGCACCGCAGATCTGCCGCAGCAGGTCCTTGACCCGCACCAGGTCGCGCCGGGCATCGACGAGAACGGCGTCGGGCGCGGCCGCGTTCGCCACGCCGCCCGACCCGAACAGGCCGACCGGGGCGGCAGCCGGGCCGGCGTGAACGGCCGGGGGAGCCGCGGCCGGCTGAGCGGCCGCGGGGCCGAGCACGGCATCGGCGGACGGCGGCGCGATCTTGACCGTATGCTCGAGCAGGCTCAGCGACGGCAGGATCTCGGCGGCCGAGTCGCGCGAAGCTGTGAGCAGGAGCACCTTGCTCAACAGCCGCCTCCTCACGTCCGCGGCAACATTGGCCAGGGAAAACGCTGCCTGGATGAGCCAGGACCCGAGGCCGGCGCTGGCTTGGGTCGCTATGAGCGAGGATAGCTGACATGGCAATCGTGACCCTGCGGTACTGGGCAGCGGCGAAGGACGCGGCCGGTGTCGCGGAGGAGAAGGTCGACGCGGGCACCCTCGCGGCCGCCCTCGCCGCCGGCCTGGCGGCGGCGCGGGACCGGCCTGGCGACGCCGCCGAGCGCCTCAGGCTGGTCATGGCCCGCTCGTCGTTCCTGATCGACGGCGAGCCAGCCGGAACGAGATCACCCGGGTCGCTGTCGCTCGCCGACGACTCGGTGATCGAGGTACTGCCGCCGTTCGCCGGCGGCTGAGCACTGCCGCCGTTCGCCGGCGGCTGAGCACAGCGGCTGGCCCCGGCGGCTGAGGACGGCGGCTGGCCCCGGCGGCTGAGCACGGCGGCTGGCCACGCCGGGCGGCGCAGGCGGATATCTTGAGCCGTGCTCGGCGTCGCCTTGATCTGCACCGCCGCCGCGGCCGTAGCGGTGACCGCGATCGACCGGCTGCTCGCGGTTGTCGCCGTCCGGCAGGTTTCCCGGCGCGTAAGCGCGCTGATCGGCACGTCACCCGCGCCCGCGTCGGCACCACCCGAGGTCCGCATCGCCGGACCGGTGTTCCTGCCGCAACTGGTGGCCGGGGTGTACCGGGAGGTCGAGGTCACGCTGGCGGCCTGCACGGCGGGCGGCATCGAGTTCCGCTCGCTGACGGCCAAGCTGTCCGGGGTCCGGGCGCCGCTGCGGCTGCTGTTCAGCGGTCGCGGCCTGGTGGCCGCGCAGGTCAGCGTCCTGGCCACGATTCCGTTCTCGGCCATCGCCAGCCGGCTACCGCCCGGCATCGGCGTGCGCCGGCACGGCGCCGAGCTGCGGGTCTCCGGCTGGGTTCTGCTCATGCCCGTCGCCGGGTCGCTGGCGATCAGGGCCGACGGTCAGCGGATCTGCGTCACCCCGAAGGTGCTCGGCGTGCCCAGCATGGTGGGATTCGTGCTCACGCTGCCCGGCTTGGCGCCCGAGGTGACGATCGACTCGGTGCGGGCGACCGACGCCGGGCTGGCGATCACGCTGCGCGGCGAGAACGTGGAGCTCACCCCTGCTGAACCAGATGCACGCGGAGTCCGTTTACCTTGGTGTGGTGGTTCGCGACGGCGCCGAGAGCCAGGAACACCCTAAAGAGGTCACGGACGAGGAGCTTGTCCGCGCGCTTTACCATGAGCACGCGGGGCCGCTGCTCCGGTACGCGCTGCACCTGACCAGCGGGGATCGCCAGCGGGCGGAGGACATCGTGCAGGAGACGCTGCTGCGGGCGTGGCTGCATCCCGGTGCCATCGTCAGCCGCCCGGCCCGGCCGTGGCTGTTCGCTGTCGCCAGGAACCTGGCCGTCGACGCGCACCGCGCCAGGCAGGCCAGGCCGCGCGAGGTCGGCGAGGCCGCCCTGGCGCTGACGGCCGTTCCTGACACGGCGGACCGGGCGCTGGAGTCGTGGGCCGTGGCCGACGCGCTGCGGTCGCTGCGCCCGGACCACCGCACGGTGCTGGTCGAGACCTACTATCGCGGCCGCTCGGTAGCGGAGGCCGCATCCGTGCTCGGCATCCCGGCGGGCACAGTGAAGTCGCGCACCTTCTACGCCCTCAAGGCGCTGAAGCTGGCACTAGAGGAGCGGGGGCTTGCGCCATGAGTGAGCCGTCCTGCCGGAGTTTCCGTGAACTGCTCGGCGTCTACGTCGTGGGCGCCATCGAGCCGGCCGAGCGCGCCGCCGTCGATGCGCACCTGAGCCAATGCTTCGAATGCCGCGAGGAACTCGCCGACCTCGCGCCGCTGACCGCGCTGCTGCACCGGGTGCCGGTGGCGGAGGCCGAGCGGATCGCACAGGCCGATGCGCTGCACAGCAGCCCGGATGAACCGTCCCCCGACCTGCTGACCTCGCTGCTCAAGCAGGTCGGCGCGCGCCGGCGCAGCAGGCTGCGGCGGGCGATGTTCACCGCGGCGGCCGCGGTCGCGATCACGGTCGGCGGCGCGGTCGCGGTCACCCAGTCCATCACGCCGCAGAGCCAGCACGCCAGGCTCGACGTCGCGACCGCCAGCAAGGGCATGCTCGGCGCCACCGTCCGGTACGGCAGGAGCACCTGGGGCACCACGATGTCGGTGCAGGTAACCGGCTTCCGGCAGTGGACAACGTGCCGGTTCTGGGTGGTCACCAAGGACGGCCACAGGAAGCTGGCCGGCGGGTGGACGGTCGGGCCGGGCTCTGGCCGGCTGTGGTATCCGGTCGACACCGGCGTGCCCGAGAGCAACGTGGCCGGATTCATGATTACCTGGGGGTACGGGTCAGCGCTGCAGATTCCGGCGACGTGACGCCGCCGCCGGGAATGCCCGGCGGCGGACGCACGTTTTCCAGCCGTGATTCCCGGACTCCTGGTGAGCGTCTGCGTGCTGGCCGCGGCCGCGGCGTTCGGGTTCGGCTGGCGGGCACGCAACGGCCGGGTCAGCACCTCGGCACCGCAGGCCGGCCAGCCGGCGTCGGGTCTCACGGCCGAGGACCTCGGTGCCCCGCTCGGCAGCCGGGCCACGCTCGTGCAGTTCTCCTCGGCCTTCTGCGCGCCGTGCCGCGCCACGCGGCGGATCCTGACCGACGTCGCGGCGATGGTCGACGGGGTGTCGCACGTGGAACTCGACGCCGAGTCCCGGCTCGACCTGGTTCGCAGCCTCGATGTCCGGCGAACCCCGACGACACTCGTGCTCGGGCCATCCGGCCAGGTCACGCACCGTGCGAGCGGCCAGCCGCGCAAGGCAGACGTGATTGCCGCGCTGGGAGACGTGATATGATTTCCTATAGATCTGATCGGGAAATTATGGCGGCGTGCGAGCGAGTCATCCGGCGTCGCGAGTGCACCGCCGGCGTGCTGACGAGGCGCCGGGCGGTGGACTACTGCCGAGTCACCGCCGCGCTCTAGCCCTGCCAGCGAGCCCCGACAGTCCCCCTCGGCGACCGGCCGTCCCCGCACACCCACGCTCCGGCCGGTGACCACGGAAGGAACGGCCATGGAGATCGACCCAAGAGGACCCAGGTTCGGCGCGCTGGTCACGACGGCCGTGCTGGTTGCCGTCCTGGTCACGGGCAGCGCCTGGCTGCTGGCCGCCCAGGCGGCGGTGTTCGCGGTCGGAGCGTTCTTCGGGATGCGCAACGCCCCGTACGGCCTGGTCTACCGACTGCTCGTCCGGCCCAGGCTGGGCCCGCCGGCGGAACTGGAAGCCGAGGCGCCGCCGCGGTTCGCCCAGGGCGTCGGCCTGGTCTTCGCGGTCGCCGGCGTGATCGGCTATGCGACGGGTACGACCCCGCTGGGCATCGCCGCTACCGCCGCCTGCCTGGTCGCCGCGTTCTTGAACGGAGCCTTCGGCCTCTGCCTGGGCTGCGAGCTGTACCTGCTCATCCGACGTATCGCGCCCGCTCGCCAGGCTTCCTGACACGGGCAAAAGCCGACAAGAAGGAGATCCAGCATGAGCCGTTCCGACGTCCTAGTCGATGCCGACTGGGTGCAGGCCCATCTCGACGACCCGGGCCTGGTCCTGGTGGAGGTCGACGAGGACACCAGCGCGTACGACAAGGGCCACATCAAGGGCGCGGTGAAGATCGACTGGAAGAAGGACCTGCAGGACCCGGTCCGCAGGGACTTCGTCGACCGGGCCGGGTTCGAGAAGCTGCTGTCCGAGCGCGGCATCGCCAATGACGACACCGTCATCCTGTACGGCGGCAACAACAACTGGTTCGCTGCCTACGCCTACTGGTACTTCAGGCTGTACGGGCACCACAACGTCAAGCTGCTCGACGGCGGCCGCAAGAAGTGGGAGCTCGACTCGCGCGACATGGTGACCGACGTGCCCGCCCGCCCGGCCACCAGCTACCACGCCCAGGAGCAGGACCGCTCGATCCGCGCGTTCCGCGACGACGTGCTCGCCGCGATCGGCCACCTCAACCTGGTCGACGTCCGCTCGCCCGACGAGTTCGCCGGCCGGCTGCTCGCCCCCGCCCACCTGCCGCAGGAGCAGGCGCAGCGGGGCGGTCACGTGCCGACGGCCAAGAACGTGCCCTGGTCGAAGGCGGCCGAGGAGGACGGCACCTTCAAGTCCGACGACGCGCTGCGCGCGCTCTACGGCGACGAGGCCGGCCTGGACTTCGGCCGGGACACCATCGCGTACTGCCGGATCGGCGAGCGCTCGGCCCACACCTGGTTCGTGCTGCACGAACTGCTCGGCCAGCCGAACGTGAAGAACTACGACGGGTCGTGGACCGAGTACGGCTCGCTGGTCGGCGTCCCGATCGAGCTGGGAGACGGCAAGTGAGCGCGGCGGGGTCGGGCTGCGGCGCACCGGCCGGCGGCATCAAGGTCACCGCGGTGGCCGGCGACCAGGCCGTGGTCCAGGGCCACGTGACGAGCTCGGGCACGCCCGTCCCCTCCGGGTACGCGAGGCTGCTGAACTCCGACGGCGAGTTCGTGGCCGAGGTGCCGCTCGGCGAGGACGGCGGCTTCACCTTCTACGCGGCGCCCGGCGACTGGACGCTGCGCGTGCTGGCTCCCGGCGGCGTGCGCGCCGAACGCGCCGTCTCCGCCAGCACCGGCACCATCACCGAACTCGAGGTTGCCGTCTAACCCTGCTCGCCCCGAGCAGCGCGGGCCCATCGCCGTCGTCGCAGGAACGACGGCGATGGGCCCGCGCTTCCTTGCGTGCGCAAGCACTGGGGTGGATCCGGAGATCGGGCCCGGTCGTCGCGATCGCCGGTCGCGCGGCGCCGCGACGCACTATCTTGTGCCACTGTGCCCCTCTTTACGGTTGACTCCACCGAGGCGGCGTCCGCGCGTACCGGTCAGCCGGCGCCTCCCGCCCGGCTGCGCCGCGGCGACTTAGCCGCGGCCGCCGCTGCTGCCGCGGTGCTGGTCCAGCTCGCGTTCGCCCAGCTCACGCTCGGCCTCACGGTCGTATTCCTGGTCATCGGCAGGCTCAGCAGGTGGCGGCCGGCCTGGCTGGCCTGGCCGGCCGCGGCCGGGCTCGGCCTGGTCGCCGCCGGCGGCGCGGGACCGGCCGTGGCCGGATACCTGGCGGCGGCCAGGCACCTGATCGGGCTCGCGACCAGGCCGGGCCCGGTACTGGTCAGGCTGCCGCACCTGGCGGCGGCCCTCGGAAGCTGGCGGTACTGGCTGCCTGCCCAATTGCCCGCGGCGCTGGTCGCGGCGGCGGCCGAGGCGGGCGTCGCCGGCCGCCTCTCCCGGCCGCGGCGGGCTGGCCGGCCTGACCGGCCGTACCGGCCCGACCGGCCGTACCGGCCGGGTGTGCTCGTGGCGGCCCGCCGGGCGTACCTGACCGCCTCGCTGCGCCGCGGCGAGGTCGCGACCGGCGACGGAAGCTGCGTGGGCATCGTCACCGGCACGGGCCGGCGCGCGGAGATCTCCTGGCCGGAGGCCGAGGCCGGCGTCCTGGTCACCGGGGCCAGCGCCGCGACGGTGACCAGGACCGGGCTCGAACTGGCCACCGCCGCGATCCAGCACCGCAAGACCGTCATCATCATCGACCTGTCCGGCCACCCCGGCGACGCCCGGGCTGGCGACTACCGGGCCGGCGACGGTCCCGGCGGCCCGGCCGACCTCTCGCGGGAACCGGCCGGCGGCCTGACGGGCCCGGTCACGGCCGCGTGCGCCGACCGCGGGGCTCCGCTGCAGCGCCTCGGCGATCCGCGCCGCTGCTACGACCCGCTCTGCGCCGCGCCCCCGGCCCGCGCCGCCGGCCTGGTCATGGCGATGATCGACTGGACCGGGACCGCCCCGGCCGGCCGGCCCTGCGCCGCCGGCTACCTGACCGCCGCGTTCGAGGTCATCGCCGCCTCCGCCCGCATGCCCGCCGGGCGGCGCCGTCCGGTGGTCGACGAGCTGGCTGGGCTGCTGCGCCCGGGCGAACTCCAGGTCCGGCTCGGTCACCTCCAGGGGGCGATACGCGATCGAGACGCGCTGGACCGGCGGGCAGGCGAACTGGCCCGGCGGCTGGACGCCGATCCCGCGGCGGCGGCGGC
The DNA here is from genome assembly GCA_035636335.1 of Streptosporangiaceae bacterium. GTDB lineage: Bacteria > Actinomycetota > Actinomycetes > Streptosporangiales > Streptosporangiaceae > Chersky-822. The sequence goes on along the minus strand of DASPZH010000495.1, from coordinate 10,334 downwards.
CCTGGCCGAGGCGGCGGCTCAGCTTGCCGGGCTCGCCTCAGCGCCGGTCGGAGGATGGCTCGGCCCGCCAGGTACGGCCGCCGGCGCGCAGATCAGCCTGCCCGGGGCGGTGGCCGGCCGCGAGGTCGTGCTGGCGAGCCTGGATCCGCGGCGGCACGGCCGGGCGGGCGTGATGGTCGCGAAGCTGGCGGTCGCCGACCTGACCGGAACCCTGGCCGAGCGCCGCGAGGCGGGCGCGCCCGCCGACTGCCTGGTCTGGATCAACGGCTGCGAGGAGATCGAGGCTGACCAGCTCTCGGCGCTGCTCGGGCTCGGGCCGGCCACCGGTACGTCGGTCCTGCTCGGCACCGCGTCGGGCGCGGCCGCCGCGGACCTGGCCGACCGGGTCAACGTGCTGGCCGTCCGTGGCCGGCCGCCGCGCGGTCGCGCGGTCACCGCGCCGGCGCCGGCCGGCCCGCCGGGACCGCCGGAATCGATCTCGTTGCGGCCGGAAGCCAGGACCGGGCCGCTCGGGCAGTTTCCCGCTGCCGGGCAGGACGCCGACGCGGTCTCGCTGCGGGTGCGCAGCCCGCGGCCGCGTCTGGTCCTGGGCTGCCGGGCGGTCCGGTGAGCGAGCCGGCCCCGTTCTTCCTGGGCTGGCAGTTCGCGCCCGCGCTGGCCGACCCCGGCCCGCCGCCCGCCAGGTCCGCCGCCCCGCCTGGCGACCGGCTCGATCCCGGGTGGCTGGCCGCGCAACGCAAGATCTCGCTGGTGCTCGCCCGCCCGGCGCGGGCCGGCGTCGCGGCCGGGGCGCTGGCGGCCGGCCTGTCGGGCGGCGCGTGGCTCGGCGGGCTGGCCGGCCCGGCCGCGGCCGGGTGCGCCACCTTGGCCGCGGTGGCCGGGGCGGCGTGCTGTGCCAGGTCGGCCAGGCGGGAACGGCGCAGGCTCGCCGCGGTGCTGGCCGCCGAGCAGCGCCGGGTGCAGGCCGCCAACGCCGCCCGGTCCCGGGTGCTCGCCGAGCGCCAGCGCGAGCACGCGGCCGACTTCCGGGCCTGGCAGCGGCGCAAGGCGGTGTTCGACCGGCAGTCGGCCTGGTTCGCCGTCGACCTGCCCGCGGGGACCGACCGGGTCGACGTCGTCGGCGGCACCATGGCCGGCTGGTCTGCCCTGGTCACGACCATCGCGGCGGCGCGGCTCAGCGCCGGCGGCGAGGTGAGCATCGTGGACCTGACCGAGGGGGCGGTGGCCGGTGACCTGGTCGAGGCGGCGCAGCGGTCCGGGCTGCAGCCGCTGGTCTGGGCGCTCCCCGCCGACCTGCCGCGACTCGACCTCGGCCTGGGCCTGGGCGCTCCGGCGCTCGCCGACGTGCTGGCGCTGGCCGCCGCGGCCGCGGGCGGAGCGGACCGGGGCGGCCGGCCGGGCGACGGCGCGTCCGGCGACCCGGCCGCCGACTACGCGCTGCTCGAGCGGGTGCTCGCGGCCCTGGATCCCGATCCGCCGGTCGCGGCGGTGACCGCGGCGCTGCGGGCCCTGGCCGACGTGGGCGATCCGCGGGACGACATGGGTTCCGGGCTGCTCACGGCCGCGCAAGTCGAGCGGCTCGGCACCCTGTTCCGGAAGGGCGCGGCCGAGCGGGTGGTGCTGGAGCGTGCCTTCGCGCTCGAGTCCAGGCTGCGCGGCCTCGAGGCGCTCGGGACCGGGAAGCTGCCCGAGCCGGGCGCCCCGGTGCGGCTGCGGGTGGCCGCGCTGGACCGGCGGGCCGGGGTGATCGGGAACCGGATGCTCGGCACGTACCTGGTCGCGGCGCTGACGCACCTGCTGCGCCGGGCGGCGCCCGGCGAGCCGTGGGCGCACGTGGTCTGCCTGCTCGGTGCGGACCGGCTGGGCGGCGACGTGCTCGACCGGCTCGCTGACGCCTGCGAGACCTCGCGGACCGGGCTGGTGCTCGCGTTCCGGTCGATCCCCGCGATCGTGCGGGAACGGCTGGGCCGCGGCAACGCCGCGGTGGCGTTCATGAAGCTGGGCAACGGCGACGACGCGCGGGCGGCCAGCGAGCTGATCGGAACCGAGCACCGTTTCGTCGTGAGCCAGATCACCGACACGGCAGGCACGTCGCTGACCGATACCTGGGGCGGCTCCTACACGAGCACCACTGGCACCGCGGACTCGGTCGCCGGCTCGGTGTCGGCCGGCGTGACCGCGGGCGGAAGCCGCGGCCGCGGCCGGAGCCGGCCGGGCGGGTTCGCGCCGTTCGGCGACTTCAACTCCTCCTCGAGCAGGGACTCGAGCTACTCGGTCAGCGACTCCGAGTCGGTGTCGCTGACCAGGGGGATCAACGAAGGCACATCGTGGGGAGTCAGCCTGTCCAGGGCGCTGGGGGAGAACACCTCGCGCGGCCAGACCGTGCAGCGGTCCAGGGAGCTCCTGGTCGAGGCGGCCGAGTTGCAGCGGCTGCCGCCCAGCGCGATGATCGTCAGCTACCCGTCGCCGGCCGGCCGCTCGGTCGTGCTGGCCGACGTCAACCCCGCTATCATCACGCTGCCGGGGGCGAGCCGGTAGCCGGCGGCTGCGCGGCGGCCGGACGGCCGTGGCAGACTCGGCAGGATGCAGCGGCCATTCAGCCAGGTCGACGTCTTCAGCAGCGAGCCGTTCCTGGGCAACCCGGTCGCCGTCGTGCTCGACGGCACCGGCCTGAGCACCGAGCAGATGCAGCTCTTCGCCCGCTGGACCAACCTGTCGGAGACCACGTTCGTCCTGCCCGCCGACGACCCGGGTGCCGACTACCGGGCGCGGATCTTCACGCCGTCCACGGAACTGCCGTTCGCCGGGCACCCGACCCTCGGTACCTGCCACGCCTGGCTGGAAGCCGGTCACGAGCCGCGGCGGCCCGGCCAGGTCGTGCAGCAGTGCGGCGCGGGCCTGGTCCCGATCGCGCGGGGCGAGAAGCTGCTCGGCTTCGCGGCGCCGCCGCTGCTGCGTTCCGGCCCGGTCGACGAGCCGCTGGTCGGGCAGATCGCGGCGCAGCTCGGCATCGCGCGCGCCGACATCGTCGACGCGCAGTGGGCCGACAACGGGCCGGGATGGGTCGCGGTCCTGCTACCCAGCGCCGAGGCCGTGCTCGATGTCCGGTCCGTGACCGGCGACCTCGACGTGGGGATAGCGGGCCCGTTCCCGCCTGGCTCCGAGTGCGCGTTCGAGGTGCGGGCGTTCTTCCCGGTCGACGGGCGTGCCGTCGAGGACCCGGTCACCGGAAGCCTGAACGCGTCGCTGGCGCAGTGGCTGCTGTCAGCGGGCCTGGCCAGCGCGCCCTACGTGGTCAGCCAGGGCACCGCGCTCGGCCGGCGCGGCCGGGTGCATATCGACAGGGACCCGGACGGGACCGTCTGGGTGTCGGGAGCCACCGCGACGAGGATTGCCGGCGAGGTAGATCTCTAGCCTTTCTCCGGCAACTGGTGGCACGGCCGAGCGCGCTGCTGATATGCACGCAATATGAGCAGCGAACCGGGTGCCTTGGGGGCCGTCGGCGCGCCCTGGTACCGCGTGGTCGCGATACCCGATGCCGGCTACGGCGGCAGCGCGGAGCGGGACTACGCCGCGGTGCTGCCGGCGGTGCTCGACGCGGCGCAGCACCGCCGCCCCTTCGTCACCGGCTGGCTGTCGCGCGGCGGCGGCGCGCCCCTGGAGCTGCTCACCAGCGCCGGGCCGCTGCCGGCGGCCCCAGACCGGCCGCTGTCCGCGCCGGCGTCCGTGCCGGCGTCCGCGCCCGGGCCAGGGCAGGGGCCTGGGGCCGGGTCGCGGGACGGCCGGCATCCGTACGACCCGGCCGGTGAGTTCCTGGCCAGGCTGTCCGACCGGCTCGGCCGGCCGGACCCCTGCGAGCTGCTGTATCCCTGGGGTGCCAGGGGCGTGCCGTGCGGTGACAGCGTGGCGACCGACCTGGACCGGATGGTCTGGGCGCCGTGCCAGGGCCGCCAGGCGCCGCTGCTGCCCGGCGAGCACGGCGGCGCGCGCGGTCCGTCCTGGGCACCGGGGGCGGGCGGCCAGGCCGGGCACGGGGCGGGCTCGCCCTGGCTGGCGGCCGGCTCCGGCCTGGCCGCGGCGACGCCGACCCTGTTCGAGGTCGCGCTGACCACGCTGATGGGCCGGCCGTTCGGCTGGCTGGTGGTCGCCGAGCCGACCGACCGCCTCGACGCCGAGATCGCCGAGCTGCGCAGCCAGCTCAACGTCCTGCGCAGGTACGACGAGGAGCGGTCGCGATTCGACGCCGACCGGGCGGCCAGCCGCCTCGCCGAGCTCGACGCGTTCCGCGAGGCCGGGCTGTGGAACGTCAGGGTCCTGGTCGGCGCCGCCGACGCCGAGCAGCTCAGCCTGATCGCCCCGATGCTGGTCGGGTCGGCCGACCTGTCCGCGCACCCGTACCGGCTGCGCGGCCCCGAGCGGGCCAGGGAGCTCGCGGACGCGCTCGCCGCGAGACACTCGGATCAGGCCGACGGCTCGGCCGTCCCGTTCGCCGCGACGGCAGGCGTGCTGGCCGCGCTCGTCGGCCTGCCGCGCCGCGAGGTGCCGGGGCTGCGGCTGCTCGACGTCGGGTACTTCGACGTGACGGCCGAGCCGCCCGGGCAGGACGACGTCGGCGTCGGCACGATCCTCGACGGGCAGGACCGGGCGGTGGGCGAGCTCAGCGTGCCGCTCGCCACCCTGAACAGGCACGCGCTGATCACGGGGGCGACGGGGTCGGGCAAGTCCCAGACGGTCAGGCACCTGCTCGAGCAGCTAACCCGCTCGGGTATCCCGTGGCTAGTCGTTGAACCAGTCAAGTCGGAGTACGCGGCGATAGCAGGCCGGATCGCGTCGGCAGGCGGCAAGCTGACGCTACTCAGCCCGGCCGACCCGGACGCCGTGCCGCTCGCCGTCAACCCGCTCGCGCCGGAACCCGGCTACCCGGTCCAGGCGCACATCGACATGGTGCGGGCACTGTTCCTGGCCGCGTTCGACGCGCACGAGCCGTTCCCGCAGATCATGTCGCAGGCGCTGCAACGGGTCTACGAGTCCTGCGGCTGGGATCCGGTCAGCGGCGCCGGGCTGCCTGGCGCCGTGGTTCCGCCCGCGGTGCCGACGCTCGCACAGCTCCAGGCCGCGGCGATCGAGGTGATCACCGACGTCGGCTACGGGCCGGAGCTGCAGGCGGACGTCAGGGGCTTCGTCGACGTCCGGCTGCGGTCGCTGCGGACCGGGTCGGCGGGCCGGTTCTTCGAGGGCGGCCATCCGGCCGACATCGCCGAGCTGCTCACGCGGAACGCCGTGCTCGCGATCGAGGACGTGGCCAACGACGAGGACAAGGCGTTCCTGATCGGAACCCTGATCATCAGGATCGTCGAGCACCTGCGGCTGCGCGCCAGGCGGGGCCGGGCCCGGGCGGCCGCGGCCGGCGCGGGCGAGGGCGGCGCGGGCGAGGGCGGCCCGGGCGAGGAACTGCGGCACGTCATCGTCATCGAGGAGGCGCACCGGCTGCTGCGGGCCGGCCGCGAGGGGGCGAGCGCGCACGCCGTGGAGCTGTTCGCCAGCCTGCTCGCGGAGATCCGCGCGTACGGCGAGGGGCTGCTGATCGCCGAGCAGATACCCGCCAAGCTGGTGCCCGACGTGGTCAAGAACACCGCGCTGAAGATCGTGCACCGGCTGCCCGCGGCCGACGACCGCGAGCTTGTCGGCGCGACCATGAACCTCGACGCCGAGCAGTCCAGGCAGGTCGTCTCGTTCCCGCCGGGCGTGGCCGCCGTGTTCGCCGACGGGATGGACCGCCCGCTGCGGGTCAGGGTGCCGTTCGGCGGCTACGCCGAGCGCCCTCCGCAGCCCGGCCAGCTCGCGCCGCCGCCGATGGCCGCCCGCAGGTCGGCGGCGTGCGGGCCGGAGTGCACCGGCGGCAGCGCCTGCTCGCTGCTCGAGCTGCGCTCCGCCGACCTGCTCGCCAAGTCGGCGCAGTACGCCTGGCTCCGGGTCTGGATGGAGGCGATGGTGCTCGCCTTCCTGACCGACTCCCCGCTTCCGGTCGTGCCCGCGGCGCTGCGGTCCCGGTGGTCGGCGCTCGAGCCGCGGCTGCGCGAGTGCGTGCTGGCCACGGTCGTCGAGCGTGCCGTGGCCAGCCGCTCCCAGGCGGTCCGTGACGTTTTCGCTCCCGAGGGCCTGGCGGCGGCCGTCAGCGAGGTGGCGCTGCGGATGCTGAACGGCGGCAAGGGAGCCGGCACCCGGGTCGGCCGCGACTGGGTGATCCCGCAGCTTCAGTGGCTGCACGAGATCGAGCGCGCGCTGCCGCTCACCGGCCCGACGACCGACCCGTTCGAGCTCGCCCTGCCGCTGGACTTCGAGCTGCCCGGGCTCGTCGACCGGCCCGACATCAAGATCGGGCAGCGCGTCAGCGCGCTGCGTAGGCACCCGCTGTCGATGGAACTGGACAGCAACCGGCTGCCGGCCTGGACCGCGCTGCTCGGCGAGGACGACCAGCGGGCGTTCTCGGCCGACCTGGCCGTCCTCGCGGTCGGCGCGAGTCACCGCGGCCAGCTACTTCAGGCGGCCGGCGAGATGGGCGTGGTCGGCTGGCTCGAGCCCGTCCTGTCCTGGCCGCGCCGGTTCATCGTCGGCTACGACGTGGACGCCGATCGCGGCGGCGACAAGGCCCTGGTGACCAGCGGTGATCGGAGCGCCAGCTAGCGACAGCGAAGCGACCGGCGAGTGTGCGGCACGCGAGCCCGGCCTGCGGTGCCCGCCGCGACGAGGGCAGCGCATGATTTTAACCCGCTTAGGGTGACTGACAGCCTGCACAAGGAACAGCCTGCACGAGGAGGAGAGATGGTTCTGCCCCCGGTAAAGATGTTTGACGCGAGTACGCCGCCGGCCAAGGCACCGGCCGGCTACCGGGCCGTGGCCGGGTACATCGGCGGCGATACCCCGCACGTCTGGACAGACGCGGAGTGGCGGCGGTTCGGCAAGCTGCGGAAGCTGCCGATCTGGGTCAGGTCGGACCCGAGGGCGGTCGCCCCGGAGACCGACGCGTTTGGGGCGCTCAGGCGGCTGTTCGAGCTGAACGTTCCCCGCGGCGTGACGGTCGCGCTCGACCTGGAGACGGCGGTGGACGGCGACTACGTGCGCATGTTCCACCGCGTGATGAAGTGGGCCGGGTTCTTCGTCTGGGTATACGGGTCAGCATCCACCGTCTTCGACAATCCGGTCGCCGACGGCTACTGGGTCGCCGACTACGCCGGCAAGGGGCCGTTCATGTACCCGCACCCGATGGTCAAGGCCACGCAGTACGTCAACGGGCCGCACTACGACTCGTCCCTGGTCAAGTACTGGCAGTACTACTGGCGGCTGTGGAAGTAGCGGTGCTGCTGGCGGCGGTGGCAACCGGGTGGGGCACAGGCAGGCAGGACGCCGTTTCCTGGCCGATTTGCTGGGGTTGTATCCGATCTTTCCCGCTCGCTCCCGTACGACGTTCTGCGCCCCTTCCCATCCGGGACGCCCCAGGTGCCATAGACTGTCGGAACTTGCCTCCTGAGGAACCGCGGTGCAAATCATCGGAAGTGACGAAGAGTTGACATCGGCTGCGGCGGCCATGTCCGCGCGGGCAGCCGGATAGCATCTGCGCCCATGAGCAAGCTTCCGATCAGGTCCCGCCTCGCGACGACCCTAGGCGGGACCGCAGGCAAGTTCTCGCGGCTTACCGGGCGCGGTGACGGCTCGGTCATCGGCGGCGTGGTCGGCCTCCGGGTCGCCCCCGATCTGCTCCGGCAACTGGCCGTCGGGCGCCAGATCGTGCTGGTTACCGGCACCAACGGCAAGACCACGACCACACGCCTGGTCACCGCGGCGATCGGGTCGCTCGGCCAGGAGGTCGCCTCCAACGCGTTCGGCGCCAACATGGAGAGCGGGCTCGTCTCGGCGCTCGGCGGCGCGCCCGACGCACCTTATGCGGTACTGGAGGTCGACGAGCGGTATCTGCCGTCGATGATGCGGGCGACGAAGCCGCGGGTGGTTCTGGTGCTGAACCTGAGCCGTGACCAGATGGACAGGGCGGCCGAGATCTGGCTGGTCGCCAGGCGCTGGCGGGAGGCGTTCGCCGCCGCCCAGGACTGCCACGTCATTGCCAACGCCGACGACCCGCTGGTCGCCTGGGCCGCCGGATCGGCCGGCCGGGTCACCTGGGTCGCGGCGGGCCAGCGCTGGCACGAGGACTCCTGGTGCTGCCCGGAGTGCGGCTCGCACCTGCGCAGGGACGAGCTCGGCTGGCGGTGCGGCGAGTGCGGGCTGTCCAGGCCGTCGGCCCGGTGGGTGCTCGAGGGCGACTCGGTGATCGACTCGGCGGGCACGGTGCGGGAGCTTGACCTGTCGCTGCCCGGCCGGGCGAACCGGTCGAACGCCGTGATGGCACTGGCGGTGGCCGGCCTGTTCGGCGCGGATGTCGACCAGGCGCTGCCGAGCCTGCGCAAGGTGGTGTCGGTGGCCGGCCGGTACACCACCGTGCAGCGCCGCGGCCGGACGCTGCACCTGCTGCTGGCCAAGAACCCGGCGGGCTGGCTGGAGGCGTTCGACGTGCTCGACCCCGACGGGCGCCCGGTGCTGCTCGCGGTCAACGCCCAGGTCCCGGACGGCAAGGACACCTCGTGGCTGTGGGACGTCGACTACCGGGTGCTCAGGGGCCGGCCGGTGCTGGTGGCCGGCGAGCGCCGGATCGACCTGGCGGTCAGGCTCGAGGCCGACGAGGTTCCGTTCCACCTGGTGGACACCGTCGACGCGGCCGTGGACGCGGTTCCGCCCGGCGGTCTCGACGTGATCGCCAACTACACGGCCTTCCAGCAGATCAGGGCGACGCTCGGGCGGACCGCGTGACGAAAGGCGCGTTCGGTGGATCTTGGCCGTCGAGAGCGGCGCGGCCGGCCGTTGAGAGCGGCGCGGGCCTGGGTGGCCCTCGGCGTGCCGCCGAGCCCGGCCTGCCCGGTGCCGCTCGCGGGAAGGATCTAGGCCGATGACGATGCCGAACTCTGGTTATCCCGGCTTCAACGGCAACGGGTCGGCCGGCGACGCGGGCGACATGCTGTGGACCGCGGAGGATCCCGGCCTGACCGGGGCTGACCCGGCGGGCTACCCCGATCCGGCCCGCCGCAACGGGCCGGCCGGGCCGAGCGCCCTGAGGCTGATCTGGATCTACCCGGACCTGCTCAGCACCTACGGCGACCGGGGCAACCTGATCATGCTCGCGCGCCGGGCCAGGCTGCGGGGCCTGCGGGTCGAGGCAACCCAGGTGAACTCGGATCAGCCTGTGCCGCGCCAAGGCGACGTCTACCTGCTCGGCGGCGGAGAGGACCTGCCCCAGGTGCTCGCCGCGCAGCGACTGCGGGCCGGCGGCGGGATGAGCGGAGCCGCCGCTGACGGCGCGGTGATCTTCGCCGTGTGCGCGGGTTATCAGCTTATCGGGACGGTGTTCGGCGGCGCCCAGGGCGAGCCGGTCGACGGACTCGGCATCCTCGACATCAGCAGCGGCCGGGGCGAGCGGCGCGGCGTGGGCGAGCTGCTGGCGGACGTCGATCCGCAGCTCGGGGTGGACCGGCTGACCGGGTTCGAGAATCATCAGGGCGTCACCAAGGTGGGCTCCGGAGCCAGGCCGCTCGCGCGGGTCACGGTCGGAGTCGGCAACGGCGACGGCACCGAGGGTGCCTACGTGGGCCGGACACTCGGCACCTACCTGCACGGACCCGCGCTGGTCCGCAATCCCGGCCTGGCCGACCTCCTGCTGAGCTGGGCGGCGGGGCCGCTGCCGCCGCTACCAGACGCGGACGAGACCTGGACCAAGCGACTGCGCGCCGAGCGCCTCGCGGCCGTGTCGACCTGACCGGCCGGGGCGCCGCCCGGCCGCACCGCGCAAGCAGCGCTTACAGCCGGGTTCGGGCAGGCAGGCGGCCAGGCAGCGCCCCGTAGGGGCGCACAGACCCCGCACGGGGCATGCTGGCTCCGGTCACTGTGCGGGTCTGGCGGCCCGGCTAGGTGCCGGGGGGCGGCGGCGGGGCGAGGCGGATGCGGCGCCATGCGGCGGCGAAGGCGTGGTGGTGGGCGGGGGTGCCGTGGCAGCCGGTGATGATGGCGCGGGCCTGTTCCAGGCCGGGCAGGGACGCAGAGTTGAGCGCGGCGTGCAGGGTGGAGGCGGCGTAGACGTGCCGGGAGCGGGCGGCCATGACCCGGTAGGACGGTTTCCCGGCCCAGGTCCGGAACTGCCGCAGTGCGCGGACGAACTCGGCGGGTGTGGTGATGGCGCCGGGGGTCAGGGCACCTGTTGCACGTCGGGCCAGGCCGGGCGCGTCCGGGGTCGG
>DASPZH010000494.1:0-3647 GCA_035636335.1 Streptosporangiaceae bacterium | reverse complement strand
CTCAGCCGGCGCTGCGGACCACGTCGGCGAGCCGGTCGGCGATCTTCTGCGCCTGGCCGGAGTCGACGGCCTCGACCATGACGCGGACGGCCGGCTCGGTCCCGCTCGGCCGGACCAGCACGCGCCCGGACTCGCCGAGCTCCGAGGTGGCGTCCGCGACAGCCACGGCGAGCTCGGCCGAGGCGGCAACCTTGTCCTTGCTGACCCCGTGCACGTTGACCAGCACCTGCGGGAACCGCGTCATCACCGCCGCGAGCTCGGCGAGCGACCGGCCGCTGGCGGCGGCGGTCGCGAGAAGCTGGAGGCTGGTCAGCATCCCGTCTCCGGTGCTGCTGTGGTCGAGCATGATGATGTGGCCAGACTGCTCGCCGCCGAGCACGTACTTCCCGTCGAGCATCGCGGCGATCAGGTATCGGTCCCCCACCGGCGTCTCGATGACCTCGATCCCCGCCTCGGTCATGGCCAGCCGGAAGCCGAGGTTGGCCATGACCGTCGCGACGACCGTGCCGCCGACGAGCCGACCGGACTCGTTCAGCGCCAGCGCCAGGATCGCCAGGATCTGGTCACCGTCGATGACCTCGCCGGCCGGGTCGACCGCCAGGCAGCGGTCGGCGTCCCCGTCGTAGGCGATGCCGGCATCGGCTCCGTGCTCGGTGACGGCGGCCTGGAGCACACCCAGGCTCGTCGAGCCGCAACCAGCGTTGATGTTGATCCCGTCCGGCTGCACGCCGATAGCGATCACCTCGGCTCCGGCCTCGGCCAGCAACCGGGGGGCGAGGGCGTAGGCGGCACCGTGCGCGCAGTCCACCACGACCCGCCATCCGCCGAGCGGCCTGGCCGACCCGAGCGTGGACAGCAGGTGGGCCAGATAGCGCTCGGCTTCGCCCTCGGCATCCCGCACCCGGCCGAACCCCGCGGCGGGGATCCCTGGGCCGCCGACCCGGGTCGCCTGCCCGGCCATCCGCGCCTCGATCTCGTCCTCGACGTGGTCGGGCAGCTTCAGGCCGCCTGCCGCGAAGAACTTGATCCCGTTGTCAGGCGCCGGGTTATGGCTCGCCGACAGCATCACGCCGAAGTCCGCGCCGAGCACGTCGGTGAGGTAGGCGACGGCCGGAGTGGGCATGATGCCCAGCCGCAGCACGTCGACGCCGCTCTCGGCGAGCCCGGCGACCACTGCCGCCTCGAGGAACTCTCCCGAAGCCCGCGGGTCGCGCCCGACGACGGCAAACGGCCTGGCCGAGTCCGACGCGCGCGAGCCGCCGAGCACGTGCGCGGCAGCCGCAGCAAGGTTCGTCGCGAGCCGGGCATCGAGATCACGTCCTGCGACGCCGCGAACGCCGTCAGTACCAAACATCTGACCCATGGCTGGCATCACGCCCGATGGCAGCGCGGGCGGCTAGCGCTTGGAGTACTGGGGCGCCTTACGCGCCTTCTTCAGGCCCGCCTTCTTCCGTTCCTTGATCCTGGCATCCCTGGTCAGGAAGCCGAGGCGCTTCAGCGCTGGGCGGCTGGCCGGGTCGACGAGTATCAGCGCCCTGGCGATGCCGAGCCGCAGCGCGCCGGCCTGGCCGGTCACGCCGCCGCCGGTGATCCTCGCCACGACGTCGAACTGGCCATCGGCGCCCAAGGTCACGAAGGGCTCGCTGATGAGCTGCTGGTGCACCCTGTTCGGGAAGTACAAGTCCATGGTCCGGCCGTTGACCAGCCACTGCCCGGTCCCCGGCATCAACCGCACCCGGGCGATCGCCTCCTTGCGGCGGCCGGTGCCGAGCGCGTGCCCGGTCACGACCTGCCGGCGCGCGGCGGGCTTGGCTGAACTGCTCGCCGCCTCACCGGTCTCGGTGGTGTATTGCGACACGTGCTCGGCGGTCTCGTCGACCTGGTCGCCAGCGCCGGCGTCCGGCGCGACAGTGGGCTCAGCCACGGTGTCTTCCTCGTGCTTCCTGATCGGATCGTTGTGTCCTGGTGCCGCCCTGGCCGGCTACTTCGCGGCCCTGCCCGCGCCCGCCTGCTGGGAAACCTGCGAGATCTCGAAGGGGACCGGCTGCTGCGCCTTGTGCGGGTGCTCGGGGCCCGCGTAGACCTTGAGCTTGCTCAGCATCTGCCGGCCGAGGGTGTTCTTGGGGAGCATGCCCTTCACCGCCTTGGTGACGGCACGCTCGGGACTGGACGCCATCAGGTCGGCGTACGCGACGGCCCGCAGGCCGCCAGGATACCCGGAGTGCCGGTAGGCGCGCTTGTCGGCCAGCTTGTTGCCGGTCAGCGCGACCTTCGACGCGTTTACGATGATGACGAAGTCGCCCGTGTCGACATGCGGCGCGAAGATCGGCTTGTGCTTGCCGCGCAGCAGGATAGCCGTCTGGCTCGCCAGCCGGCCGAGGACGATGTCAGACGCATCGATGACATGCCACTGTCGCTGGACATCGGCGGCCTTCGGGCTGAAAGTGCGCACAGTCATGAGCCTTCGCGTGTGAGTCCTGATGGTTGGTCCCCCCGCCCGGTCCGCTGGCCCGGCAGGGATATCCGCAACACCGGCGGCAGCATGACCTGCCCGCTGAGCGGGCGCGCGGACGTGCCGGTGCAGGTGGACGCCCGCCAAGGATACCGGCTGTTGCCGCCAGCGGTCAAAAGACCGATGAGGTCAACGCGCTCGCACCCGCCAAACCGGACACTTGCCTGGTCTCGGCGACCGCAATCAAGGCTACCTGACTCGCTGGCGGCGTCATAACGGTACGCTCGCCGCATGCGGAATGCAGGTGACAGAATGCCTGGCGGGTCAGCGAGCCGTCGACACCGGGCGCAGTCCCCTGAGCAATCATCGCCGCAGTCATCGCCGACCGCTGGGGCAGGTGGTGCCTCGCTGTTCACCCCCGCCTACCGGGTGAGCCATACGGCGGGCGGAACCCGCCCGGTCAGGCAGGACGGGTCTGGCCCCCGCTCGCCTGCGACGGCGAACTCCGGGTACGGCCGCGCCGACGATCTGCCCGGCCAAGGGTACTCGTGGTCGGACTCCGAGCCAGGCCAGCCACCGATGGGCTACCAGCAGTCCGGGTACGGCGCCGAAGGCGGCCCAGCCTGGCCCGACGACGCAGGGTACGGCTGGGCCGAGAGCCAGGCAGCGGATGCCTGGCCCGGTTTTGGCGGGCTAGACCGCGCGGCGTCCGCTCAGCCTCGCAGCAACGCCGTCCGCGGCTTCCCGCCGACGCCTGGCGAGCCGCTTCCGGTCTACCCGCCTGGCCCGTTCGCCGCATGGAACCGCAACCCCTCCGACCGGGGCGGTCGTGAAGGGGGGACCAGGACCGGCCGGTACCCCGAATCGTCCCGCCAGCTCGCCACGGCGACGATCACGCCCGACGAGTTCGACACCGACTACTCGCTGCCGGCGATCAAGGACCCGGTCTCCAGCAAGGCGGGCCGGGACGCGGCGGGCACGGCCGCCGCGGGCACGGCCGCCGCGGGCCGGGCCGCCGGGACCGGCGGGCGACGCCCCCCCGCCGGGACGAGCCGGGAGCAGCCGAGTGGTCCCCGCAGCGGCGGCCGCGGCAAGGCCCGCGCCGCCCGCACCCGCAGGAGGCGCCTGTCGGCCTGGCTGGCCATCGGAACCGCCGGCGTGATCATCGCGGCGGTGGCGCTGATCCTGGTCCAGA
>DASPZH010000493.1:0-2086 GCA_035636335.1 Streptosporangiaceae bacterium | reverse complement strand
GGGCCGGGGTAGTAGCTGCGCGCCATCGACCGCACGGTCGCGGCGATCCCCGCGGCCTCGTTGTACGCGGGGATCACGACCGAGATGCCCGGCGGCCGCCAGCCACGCGGGACGCGCACGGGCCTGGCGCGGCGCCGGTGCCTGCGGGCGAAGACCAGCAGCGCCAAGATGCGCAGGACCATCAGCGCGCTGGCGGCCAGCAGGCAGGCGGCCAGAGCGGCGATCGTGTGGTCGGCCGCCTGCTGGCTGAGCACGAGCGCGGTGCCGATCACGCGCTGCTCCAACGTGGCCGGCACGTCGGCGGGCGGGACGTGCGGGTGCAGCCCGGCGGTGACCGTGACGAAGCGGTACCCGCGGGTACGGAGCCTGTCGATGATCCGCGGCAGCGCGCGCACGGTCCGGCTGCGGTTGCCGCCCGAGTCGTGCAGCATGATGATCGCGCCGCGACCGTGGCTCGGGATCGCGTTCCTGACGATCGTGGCGACGTCCGGCCGGGCCCAGTCCCGCGTGTCCTTGCTGCCAAGTACGATCAGGTACCCGAACTTCGCGGCCCGCCGGTACGCCGTCCACTCAGCCGCCGTGACCGCACCCGGCTTGCCGCTGTAGGGCGGCCTGAGCAGCCTGGTCCGGATGCCCGCGGCGCCCGCGAGCGCGTTCTGGGTGAGCGTGAGCTCGAGCGGCAGCCGCCAGCCCGCCGACACCAGGTTCGCGTGCGTGTAGGTGCGCGAGCCGACCTCGTCCCCGGCCCGGACCTCGGCCCGCACGATCGACGGGTCGCTGGCGACGTGCGCACCGACCACGAAGAAGGTCGCCGGCACGTGGTAGCGCCGCAGGACGGCGAGTATCTTCGGCGTCCAGGCCGGATCGGGACCGTCGTCGAAGGTCAGCGCCACGGTCTTGGCGGGCATCGAGTAGGCGAACTGGCGGCTGCCCGTGGCGTTGATCACCGACCCGTGAAAGGTCGGTCCCCGCGCCCCGTGCGCGCCGATCAGATTCGACGTCTGCGGCGACTCGCCGACTGCTCCGTGCGTATATCCCTCGACGACGAGCGCAGTGGCGAAAACGATCAAGACGAGCGCAACGAACGCCCAGTGGCCGCGCGGCGTGCGCGCCGCGCGGAGCGTGGCTTGCCCGGCGGACCCGCTACGGGCCATGCGAGGACGGCGAGGGGCGCGGGCGCGCGCTCGGCGAGCTGGTCTGGCCGGGCGGTGTCTTGCCCGCCCTGTTGGTCGGGGCCGGGGAGGTGCTCAGGCTGGTCGGCTGCGCGGACGCGCTGGCCGACGGTGACGAGCGCGGCGCGGAGGCCCCGCTCGTCGAGGCCCCGGGCGCCTGCTGGCCGGGAGCGCTCTGGCCTGAGCGGCCCGGCTGTCCCCCGGCGCCCGAGTGACCCTTGCCCGACGGCGGGCTGCCGAACACGCTCAGCGGGTTGTTCGGACCGCCGAACAGGCCAAGGCCGACCAGGATCAGGGCACCGACGAGGAAGATGCTGCCCGCCGCTCCCAGCAGGCGCATCAGCCGCCTGCGCTGGCCGGAAGGGTCGGTGAAGATCGGGCCGCTGTCGTCGGGCCCGCGGCCTGCGGGCAGCGGCATGTCAGTCGGCGGCTGATACACGAAAGTGAGTGTAGGGGAAACACATCGCCCGCAATGCCGATAACAACGGCTACGTCAGTAGCTGCGCCGGACCAGGAACGCCCAGCCGGCCTCGCCGGCCAGCTCGGCGGACCCGACGTAGTCGTGCAACTTGAGGCCGCACCAGGCGGGCACGTCGGTCTTGGCGGCCGGGTCGTCGGCGAGCACCTGCACGATCTGGCCCACCGCGACCTCGCCGATCCGCTCGGCCAGCATGATGATCGGGATCGGGCACTTGCGGCCGAGCGCGTCGATGCGGAGGGCGGGCACCGGCGCGGCGCCGGGCACGCCGGAGGCCGGCGAGCTCGGGGCCGGGGTCAACTGCTCACCTCTGGTACTCCTGGCTCGATCGGGCAACCTCACAGCAGCACACGCTATCCCGCCTTCCGGGCGTGGCCGGCCGTGCCACGCAGGCCGTCGGTGATCTGCGGAAGCAGCGCAAGGAACTCGGTCACCG
>DASPZH010000492.1:0-3466 GCA_035636335.1 Streptosporangiaceae bacterium | reverse complement strand
GCCATGATCCCGTTCCTCGAGCACGACGACGCGAACCGCGCGCTGATGGGCTCGAACATGCAGCGGCAGAGCGTGCCGCTGCTGCGCAGCGACGCGCCGCTGGTCGGCACCGGCATGGAGTACCGTGCCGCGACCGACGCGGGCGACGTGATCCTGGCCGACAAGGCCGGGGTGGTCGAGGAGTCCTGCGCGGACTACGTGACGGTGATGAACGACGACGGCACCCGGACCACCTACCTGGTGTCCAAGTTCCGCCGGTCCAACCAGGGCACCTGCTTCAACCAGAAGCCGGTCGTCGAGGAAGGCGACCGGGTGGAGCGGGGCCGGGTGCTGGCCGACGGCCCGTGCACCGACCACGGTGAGATGGCGCTCGGCAAGAACCTGCTCGCGGCGTTCATGCCGTGGGAGGGCCACAACTACGAGGACGCGATCATCCTGTCCCAGCGACTGGTGCAGGACGATGTGCTGTCGAGCATCCACATCGAAGAGCACGAGGTCGACGCGCGGGACACCAAGCTGGGCCCGGAGGAGATAACCAGGGACATCCCGAACGTCTCCGACGAGGTGCTGGCCGACCTGGACGAGCGCGGCATCATCAGGATCGGCGCCGAGGTCGTCAACGGCGACATCCTGGTCGGCAAGGTCACCCCCAAGGGCGAGACCGAGCTGACCCCGGAGGAGCGGCTGCTGCGCGCGATCTTCGGCGAGAAGGCGCGCGAGGTCCGGGACACCAGCCTGAAGGTCCCGCACGGCGAAGAGGGCAAGGTCATCGGCGTCCGCGTGTTCACCCGCGAGGACGGCGACGAGCTGCCGCCCGGCGTGAACGAGCTGGTCCGGGTGTACGTGGCCCAGAAGCGCAAGAACACCGACGGCGACAAACTGGCCGGACGGCACGGGAACAAGGGCGTGATCGCGAAGATCCTCCCGGTGGAGGATATGCCGTTCCTCGAGGACGGCACCCCGGTGGATATCGTGCTCAACCCGCTCGGCGTGCCCGGCCGGATGAACGTCGGCCAGGTCCTTGAGACCCACCTCGGCTGGGTGGCCAAGACCGGCTGGCAGGTCGACGGCGGTGACGCCGACTGGAAGAAGCGCCTGCGCTCGGTGGGTGCCGACGCGGCCCCGGCGGGCACCCACGTCGCGACCCCGGTCTTCGACGGGGCCAGGGAAGAGGAGATCACCGGCCTGCTCGGCAGCACGCTGCCGAACCGGGACGGCCAGCGGATGGTGGGCTCCGGCGGGAAGGCCAGGCTGTTCGACGGCCGGACCGGCGAGCCGTTCAAGGACCCGATCGCGGTCGGCTACATCTACATCCTGAAGCTGCTGCACCTGGTCGACGACAAGATCCACGCCAGGTCGACCGGCCCGTACTCGATGATCACCCAGCAGCCGCTGGGCGGCAAGGCGCAGTTCGGCGGCCAGCGCTTCGGTGAGATGGAGGTCTGGGCGCTCGAGGCGTACGGCGCCGCCTACGCCCTGCAGGAACTGCTCACGATCAAGTCCGACGACGTGCTCGGCCGGGTCAAGGTCTACGAGGCCATCGTCAAGGGCGAGAACGTGCCGGAACCTGGCATCCCTGAATCCTTCAAGGTCCTGATCAAGGAAATGCAGTCGCTCTGCCTCAACGTCGAGGTGCTGTCGAGCGACGGGGCCGCGATCGAAATGCGCGACACCGACGAGGACGTCTTCCGCGCGGCCGAGGAACTCGGCATCGACCTGTCCCGGCGCGAGCCGAGCAGCGTCGAAGAAGTCTGATCCGAAGGGGGATAAACACATGCTAGACGTCAACTACTTTGACGATCTTCGGATCGGCCTGGCCACGGCCGAGGACATCAGGCAGTGGTCGCACGGTGAGGTGAAGAAGCCGGAGACCATCAACTACCGCACCCTCAAGCCGGAGAAGGACGGGCTCTTCTGCGAGAAGATCTTCGGCCCGACCCGGGACTGGGAGTGCTACTGCGGCAAGTACAAGCGCGTCCGGTTCAAGGGCATCATCTGCGAGCGCTGCGGCGTGGAAGTCACCCGCGCCAAGGTGCGGCGCGAGCGGATGGGCCACATCGAGCTGGCCGCGCCGGTCACGCACATCTGGTACTTCAAGGGCGTGCCCAGCCGTCTGGGCTACCTGCTCGACCTGGCGCCGAAGGACCTGGAGAAGGTCATCTACTTCGCCGCCTACATGATCACCTACGTGGACGACGACGCGCGGGCGCGCGACCTGCCGAGCCTCGAGGCGAAGATCTCGGTCGAGCGCGGCCAGCTCGAGCAGCGTCGCGACTCCGACGTCGAGGCCCGGCAGGCCAAGCTCGAGGCCGACCTGGCCGAACTCGAGGCGCAGGGCGCCAAGAGCGACGCCAAGCGGAAGCTGCGGGAGAGCAGCGACCGGGAGTGCAAGCAGATCAGGGACCGCGCGGGCAAGGAGATCGACCGCCTCGACGAGGTCTGGAGCAGGTTCAAGAACCTGAAGGTCCAGGACCTCGAGGGCGACGAGCTGCTGTACCGCGAGATGCGGGACCGGTTCGGCCGGTACTTCCGCGGCGGGATGGGCGCACAGGCGATCCAGGACCGGCTGGCCAGCTTCGACCTGGACGCGGAGGCGCTGAACCTGCGCGAGATCATCCGGACGGGCAAGGGCCAGAAGAAGGCCCGCGCGCTGAAGCGGCTCAAGGTCGTGAGCGCGTTCCTGAACACCACGAACAGCCCGATGGGCATGGTCCTGGACTGCATCCCGGTGATCCCGCCGGACCTGCGGCCGATGGTCCAGCTGGACGGTGGCCGGTTCGCCACCTCCGACCTGAACGACCTGTACCGCCGGGTGATCAACCGGAACAACCGGCTCAAGCGGCTGCTCGACCTCGGCGCGCCCGAGATCATCGTGAACAACGAGAAGCGGATGCTGCAGGAGGCCGTGGACAGCCTGTTCGACAACGGCCGCCGCGGCCGCCCGGTCACCGGGCCGGGCAACCGGCCGCTCAAGTCGCTGTCCGACATGCTCAAGGGCAAGCAGGGCCGGTTCCGCCAGAACCTGCTCGGCAAGCGGGTCGACTACTCCGGCCGTAGCGTCATCGTGGTCGGGCCGCAGCTCAAGCTGCACCAGTGCGGGCTGCCCAAGCAGATGGCCCTGGAGCTGTTCAAGCCGTTCGTGATGAAGCGCCTGGTTGACCTCAACCACGCGCAGAACATCAAGTCGGCCAAGCGGATGGTGGAGCGGGCCCGCCCCGTCGTCTGGGACGTGCTCGAGGAGGTCATCACCGAGCACCCGGTGCTGCTGAACCGGGCGCCGACCCTGCACCGCCTCGGCATCCAGGCGTTCGAGCCGCAGCTGGTGGAGGGCAAGGCCATCCAGATCCACCCGCTGGTCTGCACCGCGTTCAACGCGGACTTCGACGGCGACCAGATGGCGGTGCACCTGCCGCTGTCCGCCGAGGCGCAGGCCGAGGCGCGGATCCTGATGCTGTCCACCAACAAC
>DASPZH010000491.1:0-1911 GCA_035636335.1 Streptosporangiaceae bacterium | reverse complement strand
GCCTACGACCTCGCCGAGGTGCGCTTGGTCGCGCACCTGCCGCGCGGACAGGTGCGGCACCATCCGGTATCCCGCTGCGGCCAGCCGCTCGGTCAGCGCGAGCGTGGGCTCCAGGCCCTTGGTCGGGGACGCCGTGACGGTTACCACCACGTCGCGGGGCACGGACTCGAGCACCGCGTCCTCCGCGCTCGGCGTGGGAACGACCTCGTACCGCGCCTTGCGCAGCAATGGCGCAATGTGGCGCAGCCCAGACCCCGGCACGCGAAGTCCAGTCCCCATCAGGCGTATCGCGCCGGGGCTCACGACCGCGCCCGTGGGGCTCGTGTGAAAGCTGAGGCTGCTATGGCTGGTGCGAATTCCCGGCTCGCGGCGCCCGCGCCGGGGCCGGTGAGGAGCGACTCGAGTTCGCGTTCCAGACGGGCGGTGCCGACGTCGAGAACCGTGAGCGGCAGGCCGAACATCGCCGCCACCTCCTCGGCCTGGCCGGCCAGTCCAGGTTCGGGCGACTGCGCGAGCCACACCACGCGCCGGTAGTGCCCGAAGTAGTCCGGCCACAGCTCGGGGTGCCGGTCCAGGCCGAGCGGCACGAGCACCGAGTACCGGAAGCTGCGCACCAGGAAGTCGGTCAGCAGGTACGTGCCCGGCTCGGCCTCCAGCGCCGCCCGGATGCGGTCCGGCCCGGCCAGCACGTCGTAGCAGTGCAGGCCGGGCAGCCTGGTCAGGCCGAGGCGGTCGCACAGCCCGTCCAGTTCTCCGTACGTCCCGCAGTCCGCGTAGCCGAGCACGACCCGCTTGCCGGCCGCCCGGAGGTCCAGCGCGAGCCGCTCGGCCGCCGGGGCGATCTGCCGCGGCGAGTTGTGCAGCATCGAGGGCAGGCACACGATCTCGACGTCCCAGCCGCGCCGTCCCGCGATCTCCCGCAGGTGCCCGCCGAGCGCCCCGCACGCGATCACCGCGACCGGCCGCCCCCGGGCATCGTCGGCGCCGCCGCCGTCACCGCGGGAACTGCAACTGCTCGACGAACCTGTCGTTGAAGTCAGCCCGGTCGGAGAGCTCGACATACCTCACCTCCTCGAGCAGCGCCAGCGCGGCGGCCCGCTCGCGGACCGACAGCAGCGCCATCTTCGCGCCCTCGCCGGCCACGTTCCCGGCGCTGACGACCCGCAGCGCGGGGAGTTTCGGCACCAGCCCGAGGCTGATCGCGCTGGCCGGCGACAGGTAGCTGCCGAACGACCCGGCGAGCAGCACCTGCTGCACGTCGGCGGCGGTCAGCCGGGCCTCTTCCAGCAGGACGTTCCACCCGGACGCGATCGCGGCCTTGGCGAACTGGAGTTCCCGGACGTCTCGTTGCGTCAAAAAGATAGAGTCCGCGACGTCGCCCGGCTCGCCGCGCCAGTGCAGCACGAAGACGCGCTCCTCGCCGAGCATGGTGAGCCTGGCCGCCAGGCCCGGCGCCACCCGCGCCGCGACCTCGTCGGGCACGAATCGCCCGGAATGGTCGAGCAGGCCCGCGGCGATCAGGCTCGCCACGGCGTCCACCAGCCCCGAGCCGCACAGTCCTTGCGGCGCGCAGTCGCCGATTATCTGCAACGAAACCCCGTCGGCGGCTCCCGTCGGGCCGGCCGGTGCCGCCGGGCCGCCGGTCCCCGGGTCGAGCGCGACGCCCTCGATCGCGCCGTCGGCGGCCCGCATCCCGCACCGGATCGCCGCCCCTTCGAACGCCGGCCCGGCCGGGGCCGCGGTCGCGAGCAGCCAGTCCCGGCTGCCGAGCACGATCTCGCAGTTCGTGCCGATGTCGATGAACAGGCGGGTCCTGGCGTCCCGGTTCATCCCCGAGGCGAGCAGCCCGGCGGTGATGTCACCGCCCACGTAGGCGCCGAACGCCGGGAACACGACGGCCCGCGCCCTGGG
>DASPZH010000490.1:0-7878 GCA_035636335.1 Streptosporangiaceae bacterium | reverse complement strand
CCGCCTAGTCGCCCGTCGCGACCACCCCGGCCTACTCGCCCTGCATGACACCGAGGCGGACAAGCACATCGCCGACGCCGATCAGGGTCTGTTTGGACCAGGGATCGGTCACCTGCTCGATCAGGGCCTGCACGTCGATCGTCTGCAGCGCCGTGAACAGGGGCTGGTAGCTGATGGTGTAATCGGGCTGCGGCATGCATGCTCTCTTGCTGGTCTGCCGGCTGCACGTCTCGGTCTACGCACGCTGAAAGCCAGGCCGTTACCTCCGGCCGGGATAGCCCCGGCCTCCTCGATCATCGGCACCAAGGTCGCCGAGAAACCCCTCTTCGCATGTATACACTCAGTGTCTACTTCTGGTGTACGCTAATGCCGTGACCGTCCCCCTGACCCTCCTCGGCCTGCTCGAAAGGGATCCGAGCCACGGGTATGACCTCAAGCGCGACTACGACGCGTACTTCGGCCGCGGCAAGCCGCTGCCGTTCGGCCAGGTGTACGCCACCCTCAGCCGGCTGGCCAGGGATGGCAAGGTGATCGGCGGGGAGGCGGAGCCTGGTGCCGGGCCCGACCGCAAGCGCTACGCCATCACTCCGGCCGGCGCTCGCGAGTTCGATGCCTGGCTGCCCCAGCCGATCGAGCCCGAGCCGCACCTGCAGACCGTGTTGTTCTCCAAGGTCGTGCTGGCACTAATGCTGGGCCGCCCGGCCGAAACCTACCTCGATGCCCAGCGCGCCGCGCACCTGCAGCGGATGCGGGAACTGACCGAGATCAAGCGGTCCGGGGCGCTGATGGATGCGCTCCTCGCCGACCACGGCCTGTTCCACCTCGAAGCCGATCTCCGATGGATTGATGTGACCTCAGCCAGGCTCAGCGCGCTGGCGGAAATGGTGCGTGACGCATGATCTCCCCCAACCCGGCGCGGCAACGCTCTCGCGCCTTCCTGATCGAGGCCAGGGACCTCTACCGGTCCTTCGGCAAGACCACGGCGCTCGCGGGCGCCAGCCTGTCGGTAACGGGAGGCGACATCCTCGCGGTGATGGGCCCGAGCGGATCGGGCAAGTCGACGCTGCTGCACTGCCTGGCCGGCATCTTCACGCCCGATAGCGGCGAGGTGTGGTTCGACGGCCAGCGGCTTGACACGCTCAGCGACAACAAGCGCACGGAGCTGCGGCGAACCGCGTTCGGCTTCGTCTTCCAGTTCGGTCAGCTCGTCCCCGAGCTGACCGTCTCCGACAACATCGCTCTGCCGCTGCTGCTCAACCGGGTCGGCCGCAAGGCCGCCTACGCCAAGGCGGACCGGTGGCTGACCCGGCTCGACCTGGACGGCCTGGGAGCACGGCGCACCGGCGAGCTGTCCGGCGGCCAGGCGCAGCGAGTAGCGCTCGCGCGGTCGCTGGTGGCGCAGCCCAAGGTCCTGTTCGCCGACGAGCCGACCGGCTCGCTTGACACGCTGACCGGCGAGATGGTCATGGACCTGCTGGTCAGCATCGCCCGTGAGGAGGGCACGACCGTTGTCCTTGTGACTCACGACGCCCGAGTCGCCGCCTACGCCGACCGCGAGGTGATGGTGCGCGACGGCAAGGTGATCAACCGTGCCGACGTGCAGGTCGAGGTGAGCCGATAATGTACCGGCTGGGTTTGCGCCTCACCCTGCGGAGCGGCAGGGAGCCGTTCGTCCGGCTGCTGGTCACGGCCGCCGCGGTAGCCGTCGGCGTCGCGATCATGCTGGCGGTGCTCGCCGATTTCCACGCCTTCCAGGTCACCAATAGCCGGCCGTCGTGGGAGTCCACGACCGGCCAGCCCGTCGGCCAGGGCTACGCCTCCGCTTCGCATTCCGAGCTGTGGAACTATAGCAACGACATCTACCGTGGCCAGACCATCGAGCGGCTCGACATCGCTGCGCTCGGGCCGCGTTCCCCGGTCCCGCCAGGCATCTCCAGGGTGCCGGCCGCGGGGCAGTATTACGCCTCGCCCGCCCTGGCCGCACTCATCAGCAGCACGCCGGCCGATCAGCTCGGCGACCGCTTTCCCGGCACGCTGGCCGGCACCATCGGGCACAAGGCGCTGACCGGGCCGGAAGAACTCGTCATCTACGTCGGCTACGCGCCGGCGAAGCTGGCCGGCCTGCCCGCTACGGCCGTCGTGAACAAGATCGCGACCGCGGCCGGCCGGCAGGTCTGGTCGAGCTACTTCCGCGACGCCTTCGTGGTCGGCGCGCTCGCGTTCGTGTTCCCGATCCTCATTCTCGTCGGCACCGCGACGCGACTGGCCGCCGCGAGGCGGGAGGAGCGCTACGCCGCGCTCCGGCTGGTCGGAGCCACGTCCCGGCAGATCAGCGTCATCTCCTCGGTCGACGCCGTGGTCAGCGCCCTGCTCGGCACCGTACTCGGCATCGGGATCTTCACGCTGCTGCGGCCCGCGCTCGCTCATACCGCCATCACCAGCGCACGGTACTTCTACGACGAGGTCACCCCGACCGCCGCCGGCTACCTGGCCGTACTGGTCGCCGTGCCAGTCGCGTCCGCCCTCTCCTCGCTGCTGTCGCAGCGGCGGGTGCGGATCTCCCCGATGGGCGTCACCCGCCGGATGACCCCCCCTCCGCCCACGGCCTGGCGGGTCGCGCCGCTGCTGGCCGGCATCGTCCTGTTCATCGTGGGGCTGGATCTGACCACGGCGAAGTCCATCGGCTCGCCCGCCTTCCCGGGGCTGATCGTGATCCTGATCGGCCTGGTGATCGGCGGCCCCTGGCTGACCGCGCAGGCGGCACGCCTGCTCGGCAGGTTCATGAAGGGCACGTCCTCGCTGCTGGCGGCCCGGCGGCTGGCCGACAACCCGAAGGCCGCATTCCGGTCGGTCAGCGGACTGGTGCTCGCCGTGTTCCTCGGAACGGTCGTGGCCGGGCTGCTGCCGGCGATCAACTTCACGATCGCGACCCCGAGAGCCAAGGCGCTCAGCAACGTGCTGCTCGACGGGTTCACGGCGGCCCCGATTTGCGGCAACACCGTCAACTGCACCGGCAGTTCGGGTCCGTTCGGACCATTCGGACCGCGGGGAGCACCGACCGCGCTCCAGCGTCGCCTGGCACTGGAAGGGCTGCCTCCCCAGACCGCGGCCAGGCTGCTGAGCGAGCTGAGGGCGTTCCGCGGTGCCACCGTGATCCCCATCTACTCCCTCAACCTCGCCGCCCCACCGCCCGTCAAGGCCGGGGCCAATGTCGGGCCGCCCAGCCCCGGCAACAACGCCGTCATCAGCTGCCAGGGCCTGCGCGAACTCGCCGTGCTCGGGCAGTGCGCACCGGGCCGCAGCGCCGTCAAGGTCTCGACCAGCAACTTCCAGAGCGACAACCCGTACTACAGCACCCAGCCGATCGCCAGCGCGTCAAGCCCGGCCGCGTCGGACAATCTCAGCCACCTGTACCTGCAGGCCGTGCTGATCAAGGTCCACAACGCCACGACGCTGGAGCGGGTCCGCACCTTCCTGGTCACCCATACTCCGCAGTCCGTGTCGGGCACCGCGCCGCGTACCTTCGGCGAGGCCGTCCAGGCGCGAGAAGGAGTCGTGGCGACCGTGCAGCGGCTCTTCTACATCGCCGTCATCCTGACCCTGGTCGTGGCGGGATGCAGCCTGGCGGTCGCGGTGGGCGGCAGCCTGGTCGAGCGCAAGCGGCCGTTCACCCTGTTGCGCGTGACCGGCACGGCGACCGCCACGCTCTACCGGGTCGTGCTACTTGAGGCGGTGTTCCCGCTGGTCACCGCTACCGTCGTCGCCGCGGGTACGGCCTACGGCATCTCGGTCCTGACGGTCCGCGCGATAGCGCCGGCGGGCACTCCCCTGCCGGTCCTCGGACACGTCTACTACCTCATGATGGGCGCGGGCCTGGCCGCCTCGCTGCTGGTCATCCTCGCGTCGCTGCCGCTGCTCGGCCGGATCACCGGGCCGGCCAACGTGCGGTTCGAGTAGCGTACGGCGCCGCGTGCACTCGCCGGAATCGGGAGGGAGCTGGCGGTGAGCGTCTCGCCGTTCATGGCCGAGGAGATCATCGACAAGCACACGAGGCTCGAGGCCTTCCGCGGTCGCGAGTGGGAGATGAGCACGGGCCGGGTCGTGCTGCACGCGGTGGGCGATGCCGCCGGGCATGGCCCCGGCCGCTGGCCAGCCCGGCGGGCTGCCTGCGGCCTTCCGTCCGGCCGGCTCGCGCCGACCGGCAGGCCCTGGGACTCCGGTTACCTCCCCCATCTGCCCCGGTGCGGCCGGTGCGCGACCGCCGCAGGAGATCCGCCACCGGCGCGGGCGGCCGGGGACGGCCGTGAGGGCCAGCCGGCTGGCGAGCCCGCTGCCGATGTCGACATCAGGGCCGTGCACGGCACGGCCGAGGAGCAGGCGGGCGCCGGCGCGCTGCGCAACATCCTGATCCGTCATGACCTGCGGCGCTGGATGTTCACCGATCTTGTCCGCGTGGATGCCGAGATCCGCGGTGGCTTCAGTCATCCGCTGACCATCAACCCCGGGCTGCTGGCCGGCCGCCAGGCGAAGGCACTGACCACGTTCCTGCACGAGCAGTTGCACTGGAGCGAAGGACCGGGCACCGACGCCGCGACCGCCGAGGCCGCGCGGCGCTGGCCGGAACCGCCGCCGCCGCCGGCGGGCTGCCACGACGCCGAGTCGTCCTGGCTGCACATGAGCGTCTGCGCGCTTGAGTACCGGAGCCTCGCTGAGGTCATCGGCCGGGCCGCGGCAGCCGCCGAACTGCGCCGGCACCGGAACTACTCGTGGATCTACGGCCAGATCCTGGCCGATCCCGGCTGGTTCGAGGCATTTCTCGACCGGCACGGGCTCCGGGTGCCCGACCCGCCGCCGGTCCCCCGTCGCTATATCGGCGAGGAGTGGTGGGCGATACTCGCCTGACCGCCGACGGCCGGCCAAGGGACCGGTCAGCCGTAGCTGACCGGCAGCCGCTTGATCCCGTTCAGCCAGCCGGACCGCAGCCGCTCGACGTCCCCCGCCTGGCGGATGCCCGGCAGCGCGCCGGCGATCGCGTTGAAGATCAGGTCGATCTCCAGCCTGGCCAGGTTCGCGCCGACGCAGTAGTGCGCGCCGGTGCCGCCGAACCCCAGGTGCGGGTTGGGGCTGCGGCTGATGTCGAACCGCCCGGGCTCGTCGAAGACCTCCTCGTCGAAGTTGGCCGACCGGTAGAACAGGCCGAGCCGCTGGCCGACCTTGACCTCCTGGCCGCCGATCGTGGTGTCGGCCTTGGCCGTCCGCTGGAACGCGGTCACCGGGGTCGCCCACCTGACGATCTCGTCCGGCGCCGTCTGCGGCCGTTCCGCGACGTAGCGGTCCCACTGATCGGGGTGGTCGAAGAAGGCGAGCATCCCGTGCGAGATGGCGTTGCGCGTGGTCTCGTTGCCCGCCACCGACAGCAGGATCACGAAGAACCCGAACTCGTCCGAGGACAGTTCGCCGCCGTCGATCTGCGCGTTCACGAGCTTGGTCACGATGTCGTCGCGCGGGCACTGCCTGCGGTCCTCGGCCATGAGCATCGCGTAGCCGACCAGTTCGGCCGCCGCCACCTGGCCATCGTCGCCGAAGTCAGGATCGTCGTAGCCGATCATCGTGTTGGACCATTCGAAGATCTTCTTCCGGTCCTCCTGCGGCACGCCGAGCAACTCGGCGATCGCCTGCAACGGCAGTTCGCAGGCGACGTCGGTCACGAAGTCGCCGGTTCCGGACTCGACCGCGGTCCGCACGATCCGCTCGGCCCGCTCGGTCAGCGCCTCCCGCAGCCCGTTGATGGCCCTGGGCGTGAACCCGCGCGAGATGATGCCGCGCAGCTTGGTGTGCTCGGGCGGGTCGATGTTGATCATGATCAGCCGCTGCAGCGCGAGGCTCTCTTCGGTCTGGACCTCGCTGAGCCTGATGATCGCGGTGTTCTGCCAGCTCCCGAACAGGTCGCTGTTCCGCGAGATCTCCACGATGTCGGCGTGCTTGGTGACGACCCAGTAACCCTCGTCGTCGAACCCGGCCGTGCCGCGCGGCTGGGCGTTCCACCAGACCGGTGCCGACCGGCGCAGCTCGGCGAACTCCTCGGCGGGCACCCGGCGGGCGTAGATGTCGGGGTCGGTGAAGTCGAATCCCTGCGGTATCCGCGGCTCGGCCATGAGTCCTCCCCGACTGTAACGCGTTCTAGCTGATTGAACCACGCGGTACCGCGCCGGTGAACCTCTCCGGGGCGAAAACAAGAACACGTTCTAGTATGGGAGTGAGACCGGACAGCGGGCTGATCAGCAGCCGGCCGGGTCGCGTGGCCGCCGGTGAGCGGGAGGCGCAGTGGGCAGAGCCGTGATCGTCGAAGCAGTACGCACCCCGATCGGCAAGCGCAACGGCACCCTGTCCGGCATGCACGCGGCCGAGATACTGGGCGCCGCGCAGCGCGGCCTGGTCGAGCGGTCGGGCATCGACCCCGGCCTGGTCGAGCAGGTCGCCGGCGGCTGCGTGACCCAGGCCGGCGAGCAGTCGAACAACGTCACCCGCACCTCCTGGCTGCACGCCGGGCTGCCGCAGCAGGCCGGGTGCCTGACCCTGGACGCGCAGTGCGGCTCCGCGCAGCAGGCCGCGCACCTGATCGCCGGCCTGATCGCCGCCGGCGCGATCGAGGTCGGCGTCGCGTGCGGGGTCGAGGCAATGAGCAGGGTGCCGCTCGGGACGGCCGCGCGGGCGGGCGGCGCGGCCCCGCGCCCGGCGACGTGGAGCATCGACATGCCGAGCCAGTTCGAGGCGGCCGAGCGGATCGCCAAGCGGCGCGGCATGACCAGGGCCGGCCTGGACGCGTTCGGGCTGCGCTCGCAGCACAACGCCGACCGCGCCTGGGCAGCCGGCCACTTCGACCGCGAGGTGATCGGCGTCAAGGCGCCGCTGATCGACGCCGGCCTGCGGCCGACCGGCGAGACCGCCACGGTCGAGCGCGACCAGGGCCTGCGCGAGACGACGATCGAGGGCCTGGCCGGGCTCAGGCCGGTGCTCGACGGCGGCCTGCACACGGCGGGCACCTCCTCGCAGATCTCCGACGGCGCGGCCGCCCTGCTGCTCGCCGACGAGCGCCGGGCCGCCGCCCTCGGCCTGCGGCCGCGGGCCAGGATCGTGGCCCAGTGCCTGATCGGCGACGACCCCTACTACCACCTGGACGGCCCGGTCGCCGCCACCGACCGGGTGCTGCGGCGCAGCGGCATGTCGATCGGCGATATCGACATTTTTGAGGTCAACGAGGCGTTCGCGTCGGTCGTGTTGTCCTGGATGAGCGTGCACGGGCCGGATCCAGACCGGGTGAACGTCAATGGCGGCGCGATAGCGCTCGGTCACCCGGTCGGCAGTACCGGATCCCGGCTGCTCACCACGGCGCTGCACGAACTCGAACGCCGCGACGCCGCCGTGGCGCTGATCTCGATGTGCGCCGGCGGCGCCATGGCCACCGCCACCATCATCGAACGCATCTGAGTTTCCCCCGGACTCTCTCCCGCCTGCGCTCCCGCCGGACCCCGCCCCGGAACATCGCTGCCACATCGATGTTCCGAGACGCCCGTGATCACCAACATCGCTGTGACATAGATGTTCGCCGGCCACCGGTTCGGACGTCGATCTTGCGGTCGCTGCCCTAGTCGTCCTCGATCGTGATGGCTAGGGCGGCGGCTAGGGTGTGGGCGAGCGCCAGCACGTCGGTGCTGGAGATGACGGCGCCGCGCATGCTGGTCACGCCGGCGATCCCGGTCAGGTCGCAGCGGGCGAACCTGGTTCCCGTCATCTGGGCGCCGGAGAACTGCGCGCCGGTCAGGTCGCAGCCCTCGAAGCGCGCGCCGCGCAGGTCGGCGTCGCCGAAGTCAGCCTGCT
>DASPZH010000489.1:0-2722 GCA_035636335.1 Streptosporangiaceae bacterium | reverse complement strand
GGCCCTGACGCACCAGATCCTGGCTCGTTCCGCCTCGGCGGCGACCGCCGCGTTCACGGCCGGGTCGTCGGTGGCGGCGTGGGCGAGCCAGGCCCCGGCGAGGTCGCCGTCGCGGTAGCGACGGCGACGCACAGTCACGGGAAGCTCGGCCAGTCCGTCCGTGATCTCGGGTGCGACGACCGTGACCCTGGCCCCGGACTCGACCAGCCTCCGAACGCGGCGCAGGGCGATCGCGCCGCCCCCGACCACGACGACAAGCCGGTCATTCACATCGATTTCGACCGCGTATCCGACCGCCCGCCCATGATCGCGAAGGATTTTCCTCGTATACGCGGGAAAAGTCTTCGCGATCATGAAACAGCACCCGCCCGAGACGAGACCAGGCCGGTGAAACGGAGCTGGAAGCCGCGAGCGCACGACCGGCACTCCCAGTCGCCCGGCTTCGCCCCGGCCGGCCGGAGTCCCTCCTCGCCGCAGTACGGGCAGAAGAACGGCACTTGCCGCTCGCCCGCGGGGTTCTCTGCCCCGGCCGGGCTGTCCGCCCCGGGCGGGGCTCCCGCCCGGGCCGGCTCTTCACCCCGGGCCGGCTCTTCACCCCGGGCCAAACCGTCCCCGGTCACGTCAGCAGGCTCTCGTCGGCGCGCCTGACCCAGGCCGCGAACTGCTCGCCCTCGGCGCGATCCTTGACGTAACCAAGCAGCAGCCGTTCCACGTAGTCCGGCAGCGCCTCCGCGGTGACCTTGAGCCCGCGGATCTTGCGCCCGAACGCGGGGTCCGCCCCGAGCGATCCGCCCAGGTGCACCTGAAAGCCTTCCACCCCATCCACAATCGAGCCCTTAAGCCCGATGTCGGCGAGCTGGAACCTGGCGCACGAGTTCGGGCAGCCGTTGACGTTGATCGAGACCGGAGTGTCAAAGTCGGGCAGCCGCTTGTCCAGTTCCGTGTACAGGTCACGGGCGCGCTGCTTGGTCTCGACGATGGCGAGCTTGCAGAACTCGATCCCGGTGCACGCCATCGTCGAACGGCGGAACGGCGACGGGCGGGCGGGCAGGTCGATGCATTCGAGCTCGGCGACCAGCGCCGCGACATTGTCTTCCGGCACATCGGTGATCAGCAGCTTCTGCTCGATCGTGGTCCTGATGTGGCCGGCCCCGAAGCTCTCGGCCAGGTCGGCGACTTGCCAAAGCTGCGTGCCGGAGGTCCGGCCGGTGTGTGGGGCGACTCCGACGTAGTACCGGCCGTCGCGCTGGCGGTGCACCCCGACGTGGTCGCGTGATCCGGGCGGCGGGGGCGGCGGCGCCGGGCCGTCGGGCAGCGCGGCGTGCAGGTACTCGCGCTCCAGCACCTCGCGGAACCTCTCCGCGCCCCAGTCGGCCACGAGGAACTTGAGCCGCGCCCGGCTGCGCAGCCTGCGGTAGCCGTAGTCGCGGAAGACCCCGGTCACGCCGGCCCACACGGCGGGCACCTGCTCGGGCCTGACGAACACCCCGAGCCGCTTGGCCAGCATCGGGCTGGTCGACAGGCCGCCGCCGACCCACAGGTCGAAGCCGGGGTCGCCGTCAGGACCGGTCACGCCGACGAAGGACACGTCGTTGATCTCGTGCGCGGTGCACTGGGACCCGCAGCCGGAGATCGACGTCTTGTACTTGCGCGGCAGGTTCACGAACTCGGGGTTCAGCGCCGCCACGGCCTCGGTCGCGCGCAGCGCGGCGGAGGCGTCGAGCACCTCGGACTCGTCGAGGCCGGCGACCGGGCAGCCGAGAATGTTGCGCGGCACGTCGCCGCAGGCCTGTAGCGAGGACAGGCCCACCTCTTCGAGCCGGGCCCAGATCGCGGGCACGTCCTCGATCCTGATCCAGTGGAACTGCACGTTCTGCCGGTCGGTGACGTCGGCGACGTCGCGGCCGTACTCCTTCGCGATCCCGGCGACGGTCCGAAGCTGCGCGGCGCTGAGCTGGCCGCCCGGAATGCGGACCCGCATCATGAAGTAGGCGTCCTCGATGTCGGCATCGTCGAGCGCGCCGGTCTTGCCGCCGCCGATGCCGGGCCGGCGCTGCGTGTACAGCCCCCACCAGCGGAACCGGCCGCGCAGGTCGGTCGGGTCGATCGAGTCGAAGCCCGCGGCGGCGTACCGGGAGACGATCCGTTCCCTGACGTTCAGCCCTGCGTCGTCTTTCTTGAATCGCTCAGCGGCGTTCAGCGGCTCGTAGTGGCCCAGTGCCCACTGGCCCTGGCCGCGCTGCTGCGTGCGAGGCATGCGGAGTTCCTTCTGCTTGAGGTCGGCGCGCGCTGCTGCTGCGTCCTCCGCTCGGAACGAGCCGGGACGCGGTAGGCCGGGCGGCTAGGCCCGGTGGCGTGGAGCGAGATCAGCGGAAGGAACGACAGATGGCGCTGGAGACGCGCTGAAGGTCGACGTGCCGTCGGCAGAAGAGCATCAGGTCCTGGCTTGCGGCCTGGCGTCTCATCGCGGGCCTCCGGGATCTAGATGATCGCACGTTCCTGACTTGGACCTTAACATCGCGAGTTCGCGATTCCATACCCGCGGCGAGGACGGAACCAGGGGTCGCGCCGTTCGTGCGGCCGGGGGCTTGCGCGCAGCCGCCGACGTGGCCGGGATCGGCTGGGTGGCGTAACGCCCGCGGCGGCGGTGCCCGGTAGCCTGTCGCCCGTGCGGCTCACCGAGTTCTGGCGGCGGATGGACGAGCAGTTCGGCTCGGCGTAC
>DASPZH010000488.1:0-14018 GCA_035636335.1 Streptosporangiaceae bacterium | reverse complement strand
CCGCTGGGCTCGGTCATGCGGCCGGCCACGTTCGTCCCCGACAGCAAGCCGGTCGACGACCTGCTACGGGAGATGCAGGCCAGGCGGACGCACGTGGCCATCGTGATCGACGAGTATGGCGGCACGGCCGGACTGGTGACGATCGAGGACATCCTGGAGGAGATCGTTGGCGAGATCGCAGACGAGTACGACCGGGAGCAACCGCCGGTCGAGTGGCTCGGCGATGGGCACGCCAGGGTGACGGCGCGGCTGTCGGTGGACGAGCTGGCCGAGCTGTTCGAGGTTCGGATCGAGGCCGAGGATGTGGAGACCGTCGGCGGACTGCTTGCGCAGCGGCTCGGCCGGGTGCCGATCGCCGGCTCCACGGCGACCGTGGCGGGCCTGCGGTTGACCGCCGAGAGTGTGGCTGGCCGGCGCAACCGGATCAGCACCGTCACCATCCAACGGCTCAGCGGGGACGGCGCCGCCATGGATGCCGCCCAGGCTGCCCGGCCGGAGAGCGACCGTCCGGAGAGCGACCGTCCGGAGAGCGAGCGGCCGGAGAGCGACCGTGCGGAGAGCGACCGTCCGGAGAGCGACCGTCCGGAGAGCGAGGAGCCGGACGCGGGCGGGTCGGGGGATGGCCACATCGCGGCGGCCGGTCCTGCCGGCAACGGCCGGAGTGCGGCCGACGGGCCCGCGCAGAACCCGGCCGACGGGCCCGCGCAGAACCCCGCTGGCGGGCCCGCGCAGAACCCCGCCGGCGGGCCGGGGCAGAACGCGGCCGCAGGCCGGCCACCGGCCGGCCGCGAAGCGACCGGCGGCGACGCGGCGGCGCAGTAAGCTCGGTCGCGTGACACAGGCTGAGCTCGGGCCGGAAGACCTGAAGATCATCGCTCTTGCCCGCTCGGCCAGGGCACGAGTCGGGTCGGCCGAGGGGGCTGCCGTCAGGGACGAGACCGGTCGCACGTACGCGGCGGCCGCGGTCGCCCTGCCGTCGCTGCGGGTGTCGGCGCTCACGCTGGCCGTGGCCATGGCGGTGTCGAGCGGCGCGGCGGCGCTCGAGGCGGCGGCGCTGGTCAGCGACGGCCCGGGACCGGCCCAGGAGGACATCGGCGCGGTGAAGGACATCGGGTCGGGCGCGCTGATCATTCATGCCCGATCGGACGGCACCGTCCGCGAGATACTCCGCCTGTTACCGGCCGCTTCCGGGAGTCCCTGAATTCCAGAATTTCCAAATTTCCAGAATGTCCAGAATACCCGAATGTCCGCCGAAACCGGGCATTAGCCTGGGACGGCCTTCCGGCATCCGGGCTGCGAGTCCCCGATGCCGCGGCCGTGCCGATATCAGCCGACCGGTGGGGGAGAATCACGAGCGTGGACGCGCAGCCTCAGCCGGCCAGGCCCGGCGACGGGTTCTCGGCCGGCTTCGCCTGCTTCGCCGGCCGGCCCAACGTCGGCAAGTCCACGCTGATGAACGCCCTGGTGGGCAAGAAGGTCGCGATCACCAGCAGCACGCCGCAGACCACCCGCCGGGTGATCAGGGGCATCGTGCGCAGGCCGGACGCCGAGCTGATCGTCATCGACACGCCGGGTCTGCACCGGCCAAGGACGCTGCTCGGCGAGCGGCTGGACAGCCTCGTCCGCTCCACGCTGAGCGAGGTGGACGTGATCGGGTTCTGCGTTCCCGCGGCTGATCGCATCGGCCCGGGCGACAAGTACCTGGCCGGCGAGCTGACCCGGCACCCGGGCACGCCGGTGGTGGCGATCGTCACGAAGACCGACCAGGCCACGACCGAGCAGGTCGCCGGCCAGCTCGCGGCCGTCGCCGACCTGGGGGCCTGGGCGGACATCGTGCCGGTTTCCGCCGTCACCGGCTTCCAGCTTGACGTGCTGGCCGATGTGCTCGTCGGCCACCTTCCGCCTGGTCGGCCGTTGTACCCGGACGGCGAGCTGACCGACGAGCCGGAACAGCAGCTCGTGGCCGAGCTGATCAGGGAGGCGATCCTGGAAGGCGTTCGCGACGAGCTGCCGCACTCGATCGCTGTCGTGGTCGACGAGATGGCGCCGCGGGCAGGCCGCGATGATCTTGTCGACGTGCACGCGATCATGTATGTCGAGCGGCCCAGCCAGAAGGCGATCGTGATCGGCGCGAAGGGAGCCAGGCTCAAGGACGTGGGGTCGCGGGCACGGCGGCAGATCGAGGCCCTGCTCGGCAGCCGCGTTTACCTGGATTTGCGGATCAAGGTCGCCAAGGACTGGCAGCGGGACCCGCGACAGCTACGCAGGCTCGGCTTCTACGACTGAGGCTGGGGCGCCGCTGTGGGCAATGCCGCAGGTCAACTCGGTTCTGGTCGGCCCGGGTGCGGGGCCGTGAATTCCGCGGAACCGCTGACCCAAGATCGACTGTCGTGTGATGATCGGGACTCCGGCGCGGTCTACCCCGGCTGGTCTACTCGCCCGTGCGGCGGGCAGGAGGCGAAGCGATGCTGGCCCTTGTCGGGTCGAGAGTCCGGTATCGGACGATAGGGCGGGGCGTATTCCACTGCGAGCGCTGCGGCGGGGACCGGCCCTACCGGCATCGGTCGGGCCGACGCCTGGCGCACGTGCTTGGCATCCCCGTCGCCTCGCTCGGCGGCACCGGAGAGCACCTGTGCTGCGCGGTCTGCCGTACCTGCTACCGGGTGGAGCTGCTCGCGGTCCCGACCGCGGAGCAGATGCTGGTCGCCTTGCTGGCCGGGACCAAGGCAGCGGTGCTGGCGATGCTCAGGGCGGGCGACGCCCGCAGCCCGGCGGCCAGGCGCCGCGGGGTCGAGATGCTCAGGGCGGCCGGGGTACCCGACGGCGACGACGAGGGCTGGCTCACCGCCGCGCTGGCCGAGCCGGCCGCGGCTGAGCGGCTAGCGCGGACCGACGGCCACATCGGCCTGCGGCCGGCGATCGAGGCATTCGCGGTGCAACTCGAGATGCAGGCCAGGGAGTGGTTCCTGGCCAAGGTCGTTGAGGTTGGGCTCGCCGACGGATCGCTGAGCGCGGAAGAGCGCGCGGTAGCCGGGACCGTCGCGCGCTACCTGGGGATGAGCGCGTCGCGGTGCGAGGACGTCATCTCGCTCGCCGAGGAAGCCGCCCAGGCCGGTTAGCCGCCCGGGCCGGTTAGCCGGTTAGCCGGCCGCCGGTGATCCGGTTCTCGGGTGTGCCTGCCGGCAGCGCGCCGTCGGGCGTTCGGCCGCCACTCGACCAATTCGGTCGCGAGTTCTGATCGGCGCATGTGATGATCGCAGGGGTCTGGTTGGGCCGGTAATGCAATATCGCACGCGGGTGCGAGCGGGAGGCGGCGGGATGTTCCTGATCTTCGGGTTGCGGGTCTACTTCCGAACCGTCGGCCAGGGAACCTTCCACTGCCAGCGGTGTGGCGGGGACCGGCCCTACCGGCACCGGGTCGGCCGGCGCTGGATCCACCTGTTCTTCGTCCCGGTTATCCCGCTCGACCGGGCGGGCGAGCTTGTCCAGTGCGGACAGTGCGGAACCAGGTACGGCACCGGCGTGCTCACGCTGCCGACCATGGCGCAGATGCAGGAGGCGCTGCCTGCCGGGATGCGGGCGGCCGCGATCACGATGCTCCGGGCCGGCGACCCGGGCAGCAGCACGGCACGGCGCCGCGCGGTCGACGCGGTCAAGGGGGCCGGGATAGCCGACTACGACGACGCCGCGGTGGACGCCGATCTGGGGTCCGCGGATCTGGAGCCCGCCGATCCGGGGTCCGCCCACCCGGGGTCCGCCGATCCGGGGTCCGCCGATCAGGGCGGCGGCGGGTCCGCCGCCGAGCGGCTGAACGCGCTCTCCGCGCAGCTCGCCGTCCCCGCCAGGGAATGGTTCCTGGCCGAGATCGTCAGGATCGGGCTAGCGGACGGCGCCCTGACCGATACGGAGCGCCAGGCGGCCAGGGAGGTTGCCGGGCATCTCGGCATGACCCCAGCCCAGGCCGTCGGCGTGATCGCATTGACCGAGGAAGGTGCATCAGCCGGTTAGCTCGCCGAGCCGCAGCACGTGATCAATACTATGTTCGATTGAGTTGGCCTTCTGGCGTGTAATGCGATAGTATTTTCGCAACGAAGCGTTTCCCGCCCTCCCGCAGGAGCCGCCGATGCCGGATCAGCCAACTGGACTGCTTGTGTTCGCCGACGACCCGGGCTGGCTTCCTCCCCCGGAGCCGTCCGAGGCGGAACTGGCCGGCTGCTGGCCCGACCCCGACGCTGAGCCCCCGGACGGCGAGGATGCCTGGCTGGCCGACCTGGCCATCGACCGGCTCGACGCGCTGGCCAGGGAGCTGGCAGCGGCCAAGCCGGCGGCGGCCGGTGAGTCGATAGGCGCCGGGTTCACCCACCGGCGGGCAGCTGCCGGCATCGCGGCGGGCGAGCCCGGGTGGGAGCCACCGTATGCCGCGCCGCGGTCGGCCAATGCCGCTTCGGGGTTCGCGGCCGGCGGCCCGCTGGACTCCGCTCCGGCCGGCCTGGTACTGGCGCAGTTCGCGCAGGAAACGCGGGACGGCGGCCTGGCCGGGCTGTCCGATGACGAACTGGTCGGCCTGCTGTGCGCGGCCCGCCGGCTGGCGTCGTGGCAAGCAGCGGCCGAGCTGTCGGCCGCTGCCGAACTGGACGCCCGCCGCCTGCGCGACGCCGCGACCAGCGCCCGGGCGGCCCGGGCGGCGGGGGCGGCCCGGGCCGCCGATGCGGCCGAGGCGGTCTCCTCGACGACCAGCGAACATGTGGCTGCCGAGCTGGCCGCCGCGCTCACGCTGACCGGGCGGGCGGCGGACGGGTTGCTCGCCCTGGCCCGGCAGCTCGCCGCCATGCCGGCGGTCCTGGCCGCGCTGGCGGCCGGGCGGATCGACCTGGCCAAGGCCAGGGTGTTCGCCGCCGAGCTGGCCGCCCTCGGCGATGTGGCGGCCAGCCAGATTGCCGCCCGCTACCTGGACCGCGCGACGGGCTGGACGACCAGCCAGCTTCGCCGGGCGTTGCGCGCGGCCGTGCTCGCCGCCGACCCCGCCGCCGGGAAACGCCGCGCCGAGGAAGGGCGCAGGCACGCCCGGGTCGAGGCCTGGCAGGAAGGCTCGGGCAACGCCGCCCTGGCCGGCCGCGAGCTCTCCGCGGCCGAGGCGATCGCCGCCGACGCTCGGATCGGCCAGATCGCCCGCGCGCTCAAGGCAAACGGGGCAGCCGGCCCGCTGGACAAACTCCGCGCCGACGTGTTCCTCGCCTTGCTCCTGGGCAAAGACCCTCACACGCTGCTCGGCGACGACGTGGGGACTCCGCGGCCCGGGTCCGCCGGGCCGGCCGGACTGGGCGGCGCCATCCACCTCACGCTGCCCGCCATGACCTGGCTCGGCCTGGCCGACCGGCCCGGCGACCTGGCTGGGCTGGGGCCCGTGGACGCCTTTACCGCCCGCGACCTGGCGGGCCTTCTCGCCGCCAGCGGCGCCGCCGCCTGGCACGTCACCCTTACCACCCCCGACGGCCGCGCCGTCGCCCACGCCTGCCCCCGCGGTCAGCCGCCGCGGGAAACGGGCCCGCCCCGAGGCACCGGACCGCCGATCGGAACAGGGCAGGTGGGAACGGGGCCGCCTGGTGAGGCGGGCGCCCGGTGGCTGGCCGGACTCACCTTCGACTGGCTCGAACGCGGTACCTGCCGCCACACCCGCCAGACCACCGCCTACCAGCCCGGCCCCAGACTTCGGCACCTGCTCGCCGTCCGCAACCCCACTTGCGGTGCCCCCGGCTGCCGCCGCCCCGCCACCCGCTGTGACAACGAGCACACGATCCCGTTCGGCCCAGCCGGCCGGACCTGCGAATGCAACTGCGGTCCCGTCTGCCGCCTTCACCATCGCACCAAGCAAGCCCCCGGATGGTCGGTGAACCAGCCAGAACCCGGCACCCTGGCCTGGACCGCTCCCAGCGGCCGCACCTACGTCACCCGCCCCGAGCCGTACCCGATCTAACCGCTGGGCGGGGTCCGCGCTACGACCAAGATCCACCGGGCCCCACCCAGCCAGGCGGATGCGCGAGAATGACACGGTGAGCATCTACCGCGACGACGGCATCGTGTTGCGCACCCAGAAGCTGGGCGAGGCCGACCGGATCGTCACCGTCCTGGCCCGCAAGTCCGGCCGGGTCA
The DNA here is from genome assembly GCA_035636335.1 of Streptosporangiaceae bacterium. Taxonomy (GTDB): domain Bacteria; phylum Actinomycetota; class Actinomycetes; order Streptosporangiales; family Streptosporangiaceae; genus Chersky-822. The sequence continues at coordinate 7,868 of DASPZH010000488.1, read as the reverse complement.
GGGCGGTCGCCAAGGGCGTGCGCAAGACGAAGTCGCGGTTCGGAGCCCGGCTCGAGCCCTTCACCCATGTGGATCTGCTGCTGTATACCGGGCGGACGCTGGACGTGATCACGCAGGCCGAGACGGTCCGCAGCTACGGAGAGGCGCTGACCGGCGACTACCCGAGGTACACCACGGGGACCGCCATGCTGGAGACGGCCGAGCGGTTCACCGCGATCGAGAAGGAGCCGGCCCTGCGCCAGTTCCTGCTGCTCGTCGGCGGGCTGCGGACGCTGGTCGACGGCGGGCATGAGCCGCGCCTGGTGCTCGACGCCTACCTGCTGCGCTCGCTGGCGGTCGCTGGTTACGCCCCGGCCCTGGAGGAGTGCGCGATCTGCGGCAGCCGGGCGCCGTCCGGGTCGCCGTCGGCGGAGTCCCGGCCGGCCGAGTCCGCTCCGGCCGAGTCCGCTCCGGCCGAGCCAGCGCCCGACGGCAAGGTCCAGGCCGCAACGACACCGCGACGCGGCCCCGTGCGCCGCACGTTCGGCGTCGCCGCCGGCGGGCTGGTCTGCCGGTCGTGCTGGGCGCCGGGCGCCGCCATCGCCGCCTCGCCGACCATCGACCTGATGAGCGCGCTGCTGCGCGGTGACTGGGGGATCGCCGACGCCAGCGAGCGGCGGTACCGGGTGGAGTGCAGCGGCCTGGTCGCCGCCTACGTGCAGTGGCACCTGGAGCACTCGATCCGCTCGCTGCGCCACGTGGAGCACGCGTGAGCCGCGCCGGGAAGGCCGCGGGAGACGGCCGGGGCTCGCGGCCGCGCACGGTCAGCCCGCCAGAGCCGCATGTGACCGGCGTCCGGCCGCCGCAGATCCCGGCCGAACTGGTGCCCAGGCATGTCGCGCTGGTGATGGACGGCAACGGCCGGTGGGCGAAGCAGCGCGGCCTGCCACGGACCGAGGGCCACAAGGCGGGCGAGTACTCGCTGTTCGACGTGATCATGGGAGCGATCGAGCTGGGCATCCCCTACCTGTCCGCCTACGCGTTCTCGACCGAGAACTGGCGCCGGTCGCCGGACGAAGTCCGGTTCCTGATGGGCTTCAACCGCGACGTGATCCGACGGCGCCGGGACCAGCTCAACGAGATGGGGGTGCGGGTCCGCTGGGCCGGGCGCAGGCCGAAGCTATGGCGCAGCGTGATCACCGAGCTCGAGGACGCCGAGCGAATGACCGTCGGCAACTCGGTGCTCACCCTGCAGTTCTGCGTCAACTACGGCGGTCGCGCCGAGATCGCCGATGCCGCCGCGGCGATCGCCGCGGACGTCGCGGCGGGCAAGCTGCGGGCCGACAAGGTCGACGAGAGGGTGTTCGCGCGCTACCTGGACGAGCCGGGGATTCCCGACGTCGACCTGTTCGTGCGCTCGTCCGGCGAGCAGCGCACGTCCAACTTCCTGATCTGGCAGTCGGCCTACGCCGAGTTCGTGTTCCTCGACACGCTCTTCCCCGACTTCGACCGGCGGCATCTGTGGCAGGCGTGCGAGATCTTCGCGCGCCGGGACCGGCGGTACGGCGGCGCCGAGCCGGTGACCGGGGCGCTGCCCGGCCAGCCCGCCCGCTCCTGACCGCCGTAACCCCGGCGCCGATGTCGAGGACTGGTCGCTGGCTTACGCGCCGGCGGCCGGGACAGGCTCCGGGTGACAGGTCAGCCGTGCAGGCCGCGCAGCACGGCCGCGGCGAGCACGACGCCGATCATGGCGACACGCAGCACGCGCCCCGGCGCCGTCAGGCGCGGCCAGGTGACCGCGGCCAGCCAGCCGAGCACCGAAGCGAGGACGCACAGGGCGACTGCCCCGGCCCATCCGGCGACGGCCAGCCCGGTCACGAGCAGCGCGACCGCGAGCACGGGCAGCAGCCAGGCCGGGAGCTGATGCAGCCACAGCAGCGGCGTGGCGCTGCGCTGCTCGATCGAGGCCCTGGCCGGCGAGGACTCCGGCGTGAACAGGGTGTCGCCCTTCGGCAGCGGCCGCGGCCGCCTGGCGCGGGCGGGCCCGGCTCGGGCCGGCCCAGGCGTCGGGCCCGGCCGGCGAGCGCGATTGGTGCTCAAGGGTTCGGTCCTTCCCTGGTCCCTGGTCCCTGGTCCCTGGCCGGCGGGCCTGCCGGGCCTGCCCGGCCTGCCGGGCGTGCCCGGCGTCCCGGCGAAATCCGGTTGCGGAGCGCCAGGTCACCGACCCACGATAGCCGGAATACCTGGCAGGCCGATCCCGCTAAGCTTGCAGGACCGCCGCCGTCCCGCCGGGATCGCGCGTGTCCCGCACCCGTTAACAGCCACACTGTCAATCGCCTCAGGCGCTGGAGAAAATCTGATGGCTCGTCGCAGCGACCGCATGGAAACCGTAGTCAGCCTCTGCAAGCGGCGGGGGATCGTCTACCCGTCCAGCGAGATCTACGGCGGCCTGCGGGCGTCCTGGGACTACGGGCCGCTCGGCGTTGAGATCAAGAACAACATCAAGCGGCAGTGGTGGAAGTCGGTTGTCACCGAGCGCGACGACATCGTGGGGCTGGACTCCAGTGTGATCCTGGCGCGTGAGGTGTGGGAGGCCAGCGGGCACGTCACCGAGTTCGTGGACCCGCTGACCGAGTGTCAGTCGTGCCACCGGCGGTTCCGTGCGGACCACCTGATCGAGGCCTACCAGGAGAAGCACGACGGCAAGGAGCCCACCCGCGGGCTCGCGGACCTAGCCTGCCCGAACTGCGGCACCAGGGGCGCGTTCACCAAGCCGCAGATGTTCAACGGGCTGCTGCGGACCTATCTGGGCGCCGTGGAGCGGGACGGGGAGGCGGGCGGGGAGTCTGGGCTTGCCTACCTGCGGCCGGAGACGGCGCAGGGAATCTTCATCAACTTCAAGAACGTCCAGCAGACCTCGCGCAAGAAGATCCCGTTTGGCATCGGCCAGATCGGCAAGTCGTTCAGGAACGAGATCACGCCAGGGAACTTCATCTTCCGCACCCGCGAGTTCGAGCAGATGGAGATGGAGTTCTTCGTCAAGCCGGGCACCGACGAGGAGTGGCACGAGCGCTGGATCGAGGCGCGGATGGCCTGGTACCTCGGCCTCGGGCTGAGCGAGGAGAACCTGCGGCTGTACGAGCACGCGGCCGAGAAGCGCTCGTTCTACTCCAAACGCACCGTCGACATCGAGTACCGGTACGGCTTCCCGGGCGGCGAGTGGGGCGAGATTGAGGGGCTGGCCAACCGGACAGACTACGACCTGTCCACGCACGCGAGGGCGTCCGGCGAGGACCTTTCCTTCCTCGACGACGAGTCGGGCGAGCGGTACGTCCCGTACGTGATCGAGCCGGCCGCGGGCGTGGACCGGTCGATGCTGGCGTTCCTGCTCGACGCGTACGCCGAGGACGAGGCCCCCGATGCCAAGGGGAAGCCGGAGAAGCGTACCGTCATGCGTTTTGACTACCGGCTGGCCCCGGTCAAGGTGGCGGTGCTGCCGCTGTCACGCAACGCCGACCTGTCGCCCAAGGCCCGCGACGTCGCCGCGCTGGTCCGCAAGAACTGGAACGCCGACTTCGACGACGCCAGCGGGATCGGCCGCCGCTACCGCCGCCAGGACGAGATCGGCACCCCGTTCTGCGTCACCGTCGACTTCGACAGCCTGAACGACCAGGCGGTGACGGTGCGCGAGCGGGACTCGATGCTGCAGAGGCGGATCGGGATCGACGGCCTCATCGACTGCTTGTCGGAACAGCTCGCTGGCTGCTAGTCCCGGCGGGCAGGGGGCTGTTAGTCCCGGAGCGCCGATCGGAACGGCCCGCAGCCTCGGGCCGAACGGAAGCGTCTGCTCGCCCGACACTGGTCAGGTCGACGCCGGTGATGTGGCGCCTGTGGCCACGGCGGCCGGTCGTGCCGAAGCTGCCGACCTCGCTGCGCCCAGGTGGCGGCGGCCGGTCAGGAAGGCCAGGCCGTACAGGCCGGCGACGACGATCAGCAGCGCCCGATAGCCGGTGATCAGCGACAGGTACTCGATCACGCCGCCGACCATCGCGCCGAGCAGGTTGGCCGCGAAGGCGACGGTCGAGTCGCCGACGTCACGGAACCGCTGCGTGAAGACCAGGTTGGCCAGGAAGATCGGCGCGAACGCGATCAGCACGGCCAGCGTGAACCGCGGAACACCGGTGAGCGCGAGCAGCGACTCCTGCGGGACGATCCAGGCGACGGCGAGCGCCGCGAGCAGCCCGGCGTAGAGCAGCTCAGGCCGCCTGACCACCACCCGCCGCGAGGTCTCCACGGCGGCGAGTACCGCCAGCAGGACGCCGGCGAAGACGAGCGCGTTGACGAACCATGTCGTCCCGAACAGCAGCGCGAACTGGACCACGTTCTTGGTCTCGAGCAGCAGGAACGCCGCGCCCATGAAGAACAGGTCCGCGAAGCGGCCCGTCTTCCGGTACGACCCGGAGACGGTGCGCACGAGCAGCACCGAGGCGAGCAGGACCAGCGCCAGCGTCACCAGGTAGAACGACGGGATCGTGTTGCCGTCCAGGTAGATGAACGGGTGATCGTCGGTCGCGGGCGCCAGCACCGACGCCGGGCGGTGCCAGGTCTTGATGCACTGCACCGCCGCCGGGCTGGCGCTGATCGTGAGGACGGAGAGCTGCTGCTCGTGCAGGCCGACCGAGGTGGCGCACGGGGGGTGCCCGTAGGCCACGTCGAGGGTGTTCGCCAGCCGGTCCTTCAGCCAGGCCGTGCGGTAGTAGTTGTACATCGCGAAGACGCCGGTTCCGGGCACCAGGTGAGCGCGCGCGGACTGGATGGCCTGGAGCGTGAACAGGTAGCTCTCCAGCCGGAGCGAGGACTGGCCGGCCACCAGGGTGAGCGAGTCGGGCAGGGCGAACAGGATCAGGTCGTACTTCTGCCTGGTCTGGGACAGGAAGGCCCGTCCGTCGTTGATGTGGACGCTCACCCGCGGGCTCTGGTACGGCCGGTCGGTGTTGAGCGTGGTGCCGAGCTTGTAGATCATCGGGTCGATCTCGACCGCGTCGACGTGCCTGGCGCCCATCCGCAACGCCCCGGCGACGTCGTTGCCGGTCCCGGCGCCGACGACCAGGACGTTGCGCAGCGGGTTGCCAGGGGACTGGAGGTAGGGCGTGTAGAAGATGCGCGGCCGCCGCGCGGCCGCGGTGATGGCCTGGTGCGGGATGCCGTTGACCATGACCGGGATGGTCTGGGCCGCGGTCGTCGCGCCGACCGTGATCCGGTAGTACGGGGACCAGATGTCACGGGAGGTCAGGCTCTGCGCGGTGAGGATGCCGGCCAGGGCCGCGAGCGCCGCGAACTGGACCAGCCCGATCCGGCTGCCGTACGCCACGAGCAGCGCGACGGCCGTGACTATCCCCCAGGCCAGCGGTTTCGCGTCGAAGAAGGACAGGGCGGAGACCGCGGCGATCCCGGCGATGCTGCCCGCGATGTCCAGCCGGTAGGCATCGAGCGGCTTGAATCGCACGAAGGTCCGCGCGACCCCTTCTCCGATCATCGCCATCACGGCGGCGACGGCCAGGAAGATGATCGGCAGCATCAGCCAGGTCGGCAGCCCGGTGGTCTTCAGCGCGCCGAAGAAGATCAGCTGCTGGCCCGAGGTGTGACTGATCTGGACCGGGAACCGCAGCACGAAGAGCACGAGCAACGCCAGGGCGACGGGGGTCCAGCCGAAGAGGTTGACCCTGGACCTGGCCCGCAGGAAGCCGATGCCGATGCCGAGGAAGCTGCCGAGCAGGACGAAGTTCGAGTAGTAGGACAGGTACACGATGTTCGCGCCGAGCCACCGGATGAGTGCCAGTTCGACGAACAGCATCAGGAAGCTGAGCAGCGCGAGCCGGAGCTTGACCGCGCCGCCGGGAGCCTCGGCCGCGTGGCCGGCCGGCGCGCTCCGCGCGGTCAGCACGTCCTTTCCGAGTAGCCACCCCGCGGCGCGCCTGGCCGGCGAACGGGCGGGTACGGACGGGGTCCGCATGCTCACGCCGGACGGGGATAGCCGCGGAAGATCTCCGCGGCCGCCTGGTGAAAGCCGGTCGGCAGCCCGGCGGCGGTCATTGTCGCGGCGATCTCGTCCATTTCCGCCGTCCACCGCCAGCCCTTGGCGGCCGCCGAGACCGCCGCGCCGTTCGACCTGTCCGCCAGTCCTGGCTGGGACAGGTCCCACTCCTCGCGCAGGACGTCGGCCACGCCCTCTGCCTCGGCGAGTGCTCGCACGGCGAGCAGCAGCGCCGCGGAGCCCTTCGTCCAGGCCGCGTAGGCCATCTTGACCGACGACGCCGCGCAGAGCGGCCCGGCGACGATCCGGGCGTCGAGCGCGCTCCCGCCGAACAGGTCGCGCACCGCGCCCGCCGCCGGCCCGGACAGGTACAGCCTCGTGCTGCCGGCGCGCAGCGGCGGCGGTCCGATGATCCCGCCGTCGACGTAGCTGGCGCCGCCGCCCGCCACGATCGCGGCGGCCTCGCGGGCGGTCTGCGGCGCGATCGCGTTCGCGTCGACGTAGACGCCGCCGAAGCCGCGTACCGAGCGGGCGACATCCAGTGCCGCTTGCGGCGGGCAGACCGATGCGATGATGTCCGCCTGGCCGGCCATCGCCGCGGCCGTGCCGACGTCGGTCAGGCCGAGGGCGCGGGCCCGCGCCGCGGTCGCCGGACCGCGGCCCCGCGACGCCCACAGCACCGTGTGCCCGGCGCCGGTCAGGCAGCCGCCGAGGGCCGAGCCCATCTCGCCGGGGTGCAGTAGCCCGATGACCCGCGGGCGTGAGTTTCGCATCTCCGAGTCCGCCACCCGGCTACCAGGCCGCGGCGGGGAATGGCACCCGGCCGGGACTGGGCAGCAGCCGCACCCGGGTGCGGCCGACGATCGCGATCTGGCCCGGGTGACCAGGAGGCGAGTAGACCACCAGCGTGCGGCCCGACCTGCTTGACCACAGGACCTCGGCCTGGCCGGCCGGCGCGGCGGCCACCGCCGTCCGCCAGTCGAGCATCCTGAGCAGCCGCCCGGTGGCCGCCGAGAACTCGGCAAAGCCGGCCGCCGCGGACGATCGGGATCGCACCGCCGCCACGACGGTCCTGCCGTCCGGCGTGAGCATGGCCACGTCGGGCACCAGGCCGGACGGGTCGGGGTGGCCGCGCACCCGGTACAGGCGGACCGCCAGGAAGCTGCCCGCCACCAGGTCGCCGCCCGGCTTCGCGGTGTCGAGCAGGCGCACGCCGGTCGTGGCCACGAAGCCGCCCGGGTCGGACCTGCGCGAGCCGTGCCAGTTGAAGGCCAGCGTGGCGTTGTCGTCGGCCCAGCTCAGTGACGACGAGTCCGCGGTGTTGCCGGCCACGGCTCCCTGCGAGCTGACCCAGGTGCGGACGGCGCCGGTGGAGATGTTCAGGATCCGGATCTCGCCGGTGAGCCCGGGGGTGCCGTGCGGCTCGAAGGCCACCGCCAGCCGGCGGGCGTTCGGGGACAGCGCGAACGCGTCGAACGACGCTCCGGCCGGCACCCGCGGCGTGGCCAGCCCGCTCAGCCTGGCCGTCCGGTCGGCAGGGTCGAACCTGACCAGGTAAAACTTCATCGCCGGGCGCCCGCCGGCCGGGTAGTCCTCGGCGGCTACCGCGAAGGTCAGGTCGTCGGCCGCGGCGGATACGCCGACGAAGGTGCGGTCGGGCCCCGGCGGGGCGACCGAGGTCACGAGCGCCCCGGTCGAGGTCTCGTAGATGCCGGCGCTGTACCGGCGGCCGTCCCGCGGCGAGCTGGTCTCGGTCAAGGCGACGTAGTAGGCCGGCACGGTTCCCGGCGCCGCCGCTGCGGCCCCGAGCGGGGGGCCGCCCCGCAGACGGCCATGGTCGGCGACGGCCGCGACG
>DASPZH010000487.1:0-4451 GCA_035636335.1 Streptosporangiaceae bacterium | reverse complement strand
CAGCCAGCTTCCGCGCGGCGTCGAGGTCAGCCGGTTACCTGCCGCCGACCGTCGAGCCAGATCGTCCACGGCTGGATAGCTCCTATCCTCAGTATCCCCATCGGCTCCCAGGGATCGTCGGCCAGGAGCGTCCTGACCTGCGGCTCGTCGGCCGCCTCGACCACGACGAGCACGTGCGTGCCGTCACCGATCGGGCCGCCGAGAATGACGACGCCGTCGGCCACGAGTCGGTCCATGAACGCCGCGTGCTCGGTCCAGCTCTCCTGCTCCCGCCGCGGGCGCGAGTCGTTATAGTTCGGGCCGTTGATCATCGTCAGCGCGAAACCTGCCATGCCCCGAGGCTAAGGACGGCCACTGACACTCCGAGCGACGAGTTCGACCTCGTAACCGTCGGTGCTCGCCAGGTACGCGGCATAATGCTCGGGCCCCCCGGCGTACGGAAAGCTGTCGCCGAACAGCGGTGTCCAGCCATGCCCGGGCGCCTGCACGTTGAGCGCGTCCACCCGGGCGCGGTCGCCGGCGTGGAACGCCAGGTGATTCAGACCGGGCCGCAGCCGCTCGTGGGCCGTCGCCGTCATGGCGGGCGACCGCTCGACGACGATGTAGGTCGGGCCAAGCAGCCAGCTACGGCCCTGCGGCCAGTCCTGGAACACCGCGTAGCCAAGCTCGCCGAGCAGCCACCCCCACTCGGCCACAGCCCTGGGCAGGTCAGGCACCCACAGCTCGACATGGTGCAGTCCGCCGGGACTCGGACCTTCCTCGTGCATCGACGCTCCCGCCTTTCGCAGGTCGTGGTCGGCCGGGCCGATCAGGCCGGCCGGCCGGCAGGTCAGCCAGATCAGCCAGGTCAGGGCAGGTCAGCCGGGCCGGTCAGGCGCCGTCGGCCGAAAGGATCATGACGGCTCGGCTGGCCGCCGCCCGGACTCTCGGCACCGGGTCATTCTGAAGCACCGCCACGGCGGCGAGCGCGTCCCCGACCCGGTGCCTGCCGATCACCTTCGCCGCCATCTCGCGCACCCGCCACGCCTCGTCGTCCGTCGCCCGGATGATCGCCGGCGTCGCGGCGTCCGCCCAGGCATGCAGCAGCCCGCGGGCCGCCCAGACCCGCGGCCAGTAGCCGCCAGGGCCGCCCTGCCAGCCGGCCAGCACGTACTCGGCCGCGGGACCGCCGAGGGCGACGATCAGGCTCTCGTCGGCTCCGGCGCCGTCGAGCAGGCTGACACATCCGGTCACCACTGCGTCTTGCCCGCGCCGCTCGCACTCGGCCGTCACGCTCTGCCGCGGAGTCATCCCCCAGCCGCCGGGCATCGGTGCGCCCGGCTCACGGCAGATCGTGGGAGGTGACCTCGAGTGCGCCATCCCACCCGAATTCGACGACGGTGCAGAACGGCATGGATGCCTCCGGGAATCTGGATGGCCGCGGGCAGCACAGGCATTGTCGCACCAACCTGCCGATCCCGTCGCCTTCCGCTTCGGGCCCGGGAGCCGCTCGCCCGGCGGTTAAATTCGGTGGCAACCTGACCAGGGCGGATGATGGGATCGTACGGTGGGCGGAAGCTGTTACGCGACCGATCGGATGCTGCTCAGGCGGTTCGCTGCGGCCGATCTCGACTGGCTTGCCGCGCTGCACGGCGACCCTGGCGTCATGCGTTACGTCGACGACGGCAGGCCGGTGCCGCGGTCGGTCGTGGCAGCGAGGACGCTGCCCGGCATCTTGCGCGAGTACGCCGAGCTCGGTGACGGCCTCGGCTACTACGCGGCGACCGACCGGGCCGAAGGCGCACCGCTTGGCTGGTTCGGGCTCAGGCCGCCGTCGAGTGCCGGGCTGGATCACGCGGCGAGCGGCACCGCCGAGCTCGGCTTCCGGCTCTTTCCCGCCGTCTGGGGCCGGGGGTACGCGACCGAGGGGGCGCGGGCGATGGTCCGCCTGGCCTTCACCGAGCTGGGGGTCGAGCGCGTGGTGGCCACCACCATGACGGTGAACGCGGCGTCCAGGCGTGTGCTCGACAAGGCGGGGCTGTCGCTGGTCCGCACGTTCTACCTGCGCTGGCCCGAGTACCTGAGGGGCGCCGAGTACGGGGATGTCGAGTACGCGGTCACCAGGCGGGCGTGGCTGCGGGAGCCGTGAGCCCTACCACCCCAGCTCGCGCAGCCGGTCGTCCCCGATCCCGAAGTGATGGGCCACCTCGTGGATGACGGTCTTGCGCACCTGCTCCTGCACCTCCCGCTCCGACCAGGCGCTGGCGCAGATGGCCCGGTGGTAGATGGTGATGCGGTCAGGAAGCACGCCCGAGTAGTGGGTGCTCCTGCTGGTGAGTGGCACCCCCTCGTACAGGCCGAGCAGGCCAGGTGGTCCTTCGCCGTGCTCGACCACCACGGCGACGTTGCGCATGAGCTGGCCGAACTCCTCGGGCAGCCCGTCCAGGGCCGTGACCACCATGTCCTCGAAGCGGGCCGCAGTGACGTCGATCACGACTCCATTGTCCGCCCGGACCTAGCTCCGGCGTGCCGGGCGGTCCCGGTCAGCGGGACGGCCGGCGCCCGGACGGCGCCCAGCGGCTTGCGGAGCACGACCCGGTCGCGCGGGCGGTAGTCGGGAAATCCGGCCGCCGCGCCCCAGTAGGTGACCGTGATCGAGGTCGTGCCGCCCGGCTCGGCCGGCGCCACGTCGAAGGACGCGAAACCGAACGCCGACCTGGTCTCACGGTGCGCCAGCCACGGCGCCGGCTCGGCCTCGATCACCGACCGGCGGTGGACAGCCGGGCTGCCCGGCTCGACGCCGGTGATCACGATGCCCTCGCCGCGGCCGTGGCGGCGCCTGGCCGGCGTCTGGTACGGGTGGCCGCCGCCGCCGATGGTCATGTGGACCGTTCCGTGCCTGGTGTCGATCTCGGCCGGCTGCCGAGGCAGCCCGCCCCGCCCGCCTGCCGCGCTGGCCGGCGCCGGGGTCAGCAGCGCACTGCCCGGCAGCACGCCGCGCACCGGGAAGGACCGCTCGAAGTGGTGCTCATGCCCGGCCAGGACCAGGTCGACTCCGTACGCGTCGAACAGCGGCAGCCACTGCTGCCTGATCCCGAGGTCGGCGCCGTTGAAGTGGGCCGAGGACATCGCGACCTGGTGCATGAAGACCACGATCCAGTCGATGTCCTCGTCCCGGCGAGCGTTCGCGAGCTCGCGCTCCAGCCACCGGCGCTGCAGCCCGCCGCTGTAGCCGCTGACGTACGGATCGAACCCGCCCGCACGGTATCCGGGAACGTTGTCCCTGCGCAGGCCGCTGAATCCGCCGTCTTGCAGGCAGACATCGTCATTATGGAGCGCAACGAAACGCACGGGGCCGATCGTGAAGGCGTACCAGTTGCCGCGGAACGCCGGTGTCCCGTTTCCCGGCAGGTCGAATCTGGTCTGGTAGGACATATACCCGTGCGGTCCGTTGCCAGCCTCGTTTTCGTGATTGCCCGGTGCGGGCATCCACGGCCGGTATCGGGCCGAGCGGGTAATGTTGGCGAAATACGACGACCAGGTCGCGACCGGCTGATCGCTCGCGTTGGCGTAGCACAGGTCGCCGTTCAGCAGGTGGAACAGCGGGTCGAGCCGTTCGACGGCGGAGACCACGTAGCCCGCGTTCGGCGAGTTCGGCCCGAGCCCGTCGCCGACGGGCTCGGGGACCGCGTGGTCGCCGAAGCTGGTGAACCGGAACGCGCCAGACCGGCCCAGCGGGCCCGTGCGGAACGCGCCGGGCACCGGCGGCGATCCGTCGTGCAGCACCTCGTAGGCGTACTGGGTGCCGGGCTCAAGCGAACCGATCCTGGCGTGGTAGGTCCAGACGGTCTCACCGGTCAGCGCGTCGGTGTAGGCGCGCTCGACTGCGTCGACCTGGCCGCCCGGAGGCCGGCCGGCCGGGCCGAACCGCAGCCGCGGCCTGGCCACGGCGGCAGGGGCGGCCCAGGAGACGGCAACCTGCGCTGCCGCGTCGGCGCCGAACTGCAGGTGGACCTGCTCGGGTGCGGGAGCCCCCGCTGCATCCGGACGGCGGACGAGTCCGGTCAGCATCGAGCAGCCCCCCGTTTGTTCATCGCTTCGCGCGGAATTCTCCTGGCTTCTATAATGCCGATCCTGTTTGCCCGGATGGTTCAGCGGGGGTGAACGGCTCCCGTCTGGCCGGTGAAGACCGCCGGCTTCTTCGACGACGCCCGCTACAACGACGAGACGGGCCGGGCTCCGATCCCGACCGGGTACTCCGAAGTGGTGTTCGGGAACCTGTTCCGCGCCGCCGGACTGCGCCGGGACGAGGTGGTGGTCGCCAACAAGCTGTGGCGAGCGTGCTGTTCGGCGCGACCAGTCCCGAGCAGCTCCGGGCCAACTGTGCGGCGGCCGGCCTGCTGGACCGGATCGCGCCCGGCGACCTGGCCGAGCTGAAACGGATCGGTTCCGCTCCGGCCGGCGACGCCGCG
>DASPZH010000486.1:0-6934 GCA_035636335.1 Streptosporangiaceae bacterium | reverse complement strand
CCGGTCGCGGACGCCTGGGGAGCGTGGTTCCCGCTCGTCAACGGCGACGGCATCGGGCCAGACGACCAGCGGGCGCTGATCGTGCTCCGGGATCTCGGCGGCGGCCGGACGTGGGGAACCACCTCCGTCTCGCTGGTCGCGTTGGCGCCCGGCCGGTTGCGCTACGACTTCACCGGTCGGCCGGGCGACGCGACGGCGTGGTACTCCGTCCTCTAAGTTGTGCCGCACCTGAGGGCCACTTCGTCGCCAGGACCAGCCGGCGGCTCATCCCATCGACTTCGAGCCGTCCAGGGCCTCCCTGATGATGTCGGCGTGCCCGGCGTGCTGCGCGGTCTCGGCGATGATGTGCAGCAAGACCCGCCGGGCCGACCAGGACGCTCCCTGCTCGAACCAGGGCGCCTGCGGCAGCGGCTGCGCGGCGTCCAGGTCGGGCAGGCGCCGCACCAGGTCGCCGGTCTCGCTGGCCACCTGCTCGTACTGCTCGAGCAACCCGGCCAGCGTCTCGCCAGCGGTCATCTGGAAGAGGTTCGTCCAGGTATCGGCCATGGTCTTAGGGTCGAACGACATGGCGGCGGGGCCTTCGACGATGAACCTCGTCCACTGCCGCTCGGTCGCGGCGACGTGCTTGATCAGCCCGCCCAGGCACAGTTCGCTCACCGTCGTGCGCCGAGCGGCCTGCTCGTCGGTCAGCCCGCGCGTCGTGTACCGCAGGAAATGCCGTTGCTTGGCCAGCGAGGCGAGCAGGTCAGCGCGTTCGCCGGTCAGAGTCTGAGCAGTGCTCACGGTCCGGTCTCCTTCGGCTCGTCGGTCTCTGCTCAGCACGTTACCCCGGCGTGCCGACAGGGGCCGGGATACCGGCAGTGGTCACGCCGAAGCGGACAACACCGGCTATCTCCGGCACGAGTTCGGCGATAGCTGCCTCCTGCTCCCGAGGCCTGCGTGATCGCGAAGGATTTTCCCGCGCCGGCGAGGAAAATCCTTCGCGATCACGGCCAGACCCGAGCCCAGGCCGGGGCCGACCAGGCCGGGCCGACCAGGCTGGGCCGGCGCGCGGCGAGCCCGGCGGGCGACACCGCCGCCGTGGTCCGTGACCGGCGATGAGGAATGTGTTAACGCTCATGGTGGTTGCGGGCTGGCGTGACACGAGTCGTGATCGCGGCCGAGTACGGCGGCCCCGTGGTCCTCTCGGTGGTCGACGAGCCGGTCGGCGAGCCGGGACCGGGCCAGGCGCGGATCGCGGTCAGGGCCGCCGGCGTCAACCCGGTCGACTACAAGGTGTACTCGGGTGCGTTCGGCCGCGACCCGGCCGCGCTGCCGATGCGGATCGGCTCCGAGGCCGCCGGGGTGGTGGCGCAGGCGGGGCCCGACGCGGTCGGCCCCGCCGGGCCGGTTCGGGTCGGGGACGAGGTCATCGCCTTCCGCGTGTCCGGCGCGTACGCCGCCGACCTGGTCGCGCCCGCCCAGTCGCTGGTGCCCAAGCCCGCCACGCTGGAATGGGCGCAGGCCGCCGGGCTGATGCTGACCGGGGTGACGGCCTGGCACTGCATGGTCGCGACCAAGGTGAGCCGCGGTGACACGGTGCTCATTCATGGCGCCGCCGGGGGAGTGGGGATCATGGCGGTCCAGCTTGCCACCGCACGCGGCGCAACCGTGATCGCCACAGCGAGCCCGGCCGGGCACGAGATCCTGCGCGGGCTCGGAGCGGTCCCGGTGAGTTACGGGCCCGGGCTCGCCGACCGGGTCCGCGACCTCGCACCGGGCGGCGTGGATGCCGCACTCGACCTGGTCGGCACCGACGAGGCCGTGGACGTCTCCACCGAGCTCGCTTCCGACCGGTCCAGGATCGCGACGATCGTGGCATTCCGCCGGGCTGGCCAGGCGGGCATCAAGGCACTCGGCGGAGGACCGGGCGCCGATCCGGGAACCGAGATCCGCATGGCCGCCCGGCTCGAGCTGGCCGGGATGGCCAGCGAAGGAAAGCTCCACGTCATCGTCGCCGAGACGTTCCCGCTGGCCAGGGCGGCGGACGCGCACCGTGCCATCATGGCCGGCCACACGAACGGCAAGATCGCGCTGATCCCGTAGCGCCTGGCCACCGCGACGAGCCCGACGTCCGCGCCATCTTCCGACGTATATTCCTTGACACGTATATACCTCATCCAGCATATTAGTTGGCGTGGTAGACGCGATCTGGCCCGCGCTGGCCGACCCGCATCGCCGGGCGATGCTGGACGCGCTGCGCGAGGGCCCGCGCCGGGTGGGCGAGCTGGCGGAGACGCTTGGCCTGTCCCAGCCGGCCACGTCCAAGCACCTGCGCGTGCTGCGAGAGGCCGGGCTGGTGCTTGTCCGCAAGGAGGCGCAGCGGCGCATCTACGCGGTCAGCCCCGGCCGGATGGCCGAGCTGGATGCCTGGCTGGAGCCGTACAGGAAGCTGTGGAACGAAGGGCTCGACGCGCTCGGCGACCACCTCGCTCACGACCTCGGCAAGCAGGAGGAGAACTGATGGACCGCGGCACACTCACAGAACACGACGGACGGCCGGCCGTGCGGTTCAGGCGCCGCTACGCCTACCCGGTCGAGCGGCTGTGGGCCGCCGTCACCGACCCGGAGGAACTGTCACGCTGGTTCCCGTCCCGGGTGCGGATGCAGCCGCGCGCGGGCGGCACGATCGAGTTCTACGGCGACCCGAACATGCCGGACGCCGCCCTCACCGGGACGATCCTGGCCTACGAGCCGCCGCGGCGGCTGGCGTTCACCTGGGGGGCGAGCGAGCTGCACTTCTCGCTCGAGCCGAGCGGGGACGGCGGCTGCACGCTCACGCTGACCGACGTGCTCGAAGCCCGGAACGCGGCCGCGCGCGACGCGGCGGGCTGGAGCGTGTGCCTGGCCGAACTCGACAAGCACGTGGCCGGCCTGGTCGCCGGCGGGCCGCACGGCAGCACCGCCGAGTCCTGGCGGGAGCACTACGCGGACTACGTGGCGGCCGGCCTGCCGTCGGGCGCCGCGATCCCCGGCGGAGCATGACCCTGCGGCCCGCAGCTCGGGCCGAAGGCTGGCCCGCGCGGCGCCGAGCAGCCGCCGAAGGCTGTCAGTACCGGGGCCTAGCCTTGAGTCCATGGCCGAGGACGGCGCCGGAGGCAGCTTCCAGCAGGAACGATTCGAGGACCTGGTCGACGAACTCGTGGGCCTGGCCGGCGTGACGCCGCCGAGCGGCGGGAGCGGCTTCGGCCGGTCCGCGGTCAGGTATAACGGGAAGATCGTCGTGATGTTCGTGCGCGGCCGACTCGTGCTGAAGCTGCCTGAAGAGCGGGTCGACGACCTGATCGCGGCCGGCCATGGCAACAGGTTCGACGCGAACAAGGGCAAGCCAATGCGGGAATGGCTGAGCCTGGATCCCGACAGCGAGCAGCCCTGGCTGCCGCTGGCCCGCGAGGCGCTGAGCTTTGCCGGAGGGGGGTGATGTCAGCGGTCGCGCCGCCGTCGATCGCCAGCGCCGCCGGGCAACGGCCAGCCCGATCCCCGATGACCCTCCGGTGATCACAATGACCTTTGACACGAGACGGCCTGCCACGTAACGATCCTGGCCGACTCAGAGCAGCGACAGCCCCGCGGTCACCGCGTCGATCCGCTCGCCCGGCGCCGGCCCGACCGCGCAGCAGGTCAGCGTGCCCGCCGTCACCTGCGTCCGGCCGGCGTCGTGCACGAGTTGTACCGGCAGTCCCGTGGCCCGCGCTCGGCTGACGATGTCGTCAAGCTCCCCGGCGGTCGCCACCTTGAGCACGACCTTCGGCTGCCCGGCCTCCAGCCAGCTATGAAAGACCGCCCCGCCGAGACTGGCCAGGGTCGCGGCGACGGCGGCGTGCGCGACCTGAGCGGCGATCTTGCCGCGGCCCATGTCAAGGTCGGTCCTGACCACGAGAGCCAGTTTCATCGCCATCGGGACACCGTAGCCTGCCTGGTTCTTCCGAGCGGCGAAGGGTGACGCGTCAGCCCGCGGGCAGCGATTGCCGCTGGTCAGCCGGCCCAGTTGAGCCGCAGTCGGCGGTGGTCGGGATCGGCCCGGCACCTGGCGGCGAGCGCGCGCAGGTCGTCTCCGGCCCACAGCACCCGGCCGGTCAGGTCGTCCGCGGCGCCCCCGGCGATGGCCTCGACCAGATCGGCCGCGGCCCGGGCGTCGCCCCACCGCTGCTCCGCTCCCGGCCCGAACTCCGGAAGCCACGCACGGCCCTGCTCGCTCCAGGCCAGACTTTCCGTCATCGGCGTCCGGACGAATCCCGGGTGCATGGCGAACGCCCGCACCCCGGTTCCGGCCAGCTCGCAGGCAAGCGACTCGGTCAGCCGGAGGATCCCGGCCTTGGCAACGCCGAACGCCGAGATATTTCCGACCTGGCGGTCGCCCAGGTTCCCGTAGACGGTCACGATCCGCCCGGATCCCGCGGGAAGCATCAGCCTGGTCGCTGCTCCGGCGGTGATCATGGTTCCGAGCAAGTCGACGGTGACCGCCCGCCACCACTCGGCCGGATCGGCCGACCACGCCGGTCCGAGCACGCTCGCGGTCCCGGCGCAGGTCACGACGAGCGTCGGAGATCCGAGCAACCCGGCCGCCGCCTCGAAGGCCCGCTGCACCTGTTCCGGCGACGTCACATCCGCCGCCAGCGGCAGCACCCGCCCCGATCCGGCCTCGTCCGCCAGGCGGTCCAGGTCCGCGCTCGGCCGGGCGATCCCCGCCACCGCCGCGCCCCGGCTGGCCAGGTCGACAGCCAGCGCGCGACCGATGCCCCGGCTCGCTCCCGTCACCACGGCCACCTGGCCGGCAATCGCGTCAGACGACATGGTGCCATCATCGTCCGCGGCCGGGCCCGGCGCGCGAGCGACAGCCGTCCGGCCGCGCGCGGCGGTATCGTGGAGTCCCGTGACGACCAGCGCCGCCGGGACCGGGTTGCGGCTGTTCAACACGCTGACCCGCGAGGTCGCCGACTTCTCTCCGGCCAGGGCGCCCCACGTCGGCGTGTACTCCTGCGGCCCGACCGTCTACGCCGAACAGCACATCGGCAACATGCGAACCTACGTCTTCGCCGACACGCTCAAGCGCGCGCTGACCTGGAAGGGGTTTCGTGTCCGGCACGTCATCAACATCACCGACGTCGGTCACCTGACCTCCGACGCCGATGTCGGCGACGACAAGCTCGAACTCGCGGCCCGCCGCCAGCACCGCAGCGCGTGGGAGATCGCGGAGCGGTACACCAGGGACTTCAAGGCCGACATCGCACGGCTGCGGATCACCGAACCCGACATCTGGTGCAAGGCGACCGACCACATCCCGCAGATGCTCCGCTTCGCGGAGGCGCTCGACGACTGCGGCTGGTGCTACCCGCTGCCGTCCGGCCTGTACTTCGACACCTCCAAGGACGGCGGCTACGGCCTGCTGGCCAGGCTGGACCTGGCTGGCCAGCAGGCCGGTGCCCGGGTCGAGGTGGTCGAGGGAAAGCGCAGTCCGGCCGACTTCGCCGTCTGGCGCGCCTCGGCGCCCGGAGAGAAACGCCAGATGGAGTGGGACTCGCCGTGGGGCCGCGGCGCTCCGGGCTGGCACCTGGAGTGCTCGGTGATGTCGATCGAGTACCTGGGACGGCATTTCGACATTCACACCGGCGGGGTCGACCACATACCCGTGCACCACACCAACGAGATCGCCCAGAGCGAGGCCTACCTCGCCGACGGCCTGCCGTGGGTCGGGTGGTGGCTGCACGGCGAGTTCATCAATCTCAGGGGAGCGAAGATCTCCAAGTCCACCGGCGGCGGCGTCCTCGTCGGCGACCTGACCGACCGGGGTTACCACCCGCTGGTCTACCGGTATCTGCTGCTTCAGGCGCACTACCGGAGCCAGACCGAGTTCGGCTGGCCGGCGATGGACGCCGCGCGGACCGGGCTCCGCCGGCTGGTCGAGCGCTTCGCCGCTGCCCGGCCAGCACGCTCGACACGGCCGACACGGCCGGCTCCGGCCCACCGGCCGGGTGCCGCGGCGGCCGCGCACCTGGCGGCCTTCGACGCCGCGATCTGCGACGACCTGAACACGCCGCGGGCACTCGCTGCTGTCATCGCGGCCTCCCGGGACGACCGCCTCTCCGACTCCGACCTCGCCGGGCTGGCCGGGGAGTTCGACGCCGTGCTCGGCATCGGGCTGACCGATCTGACCCAGGCCGACCTCGACCTGCGGCGCGGCGGCGGTATCACTGCCGAGGAGGTCGAGGCACTCGTCGCCGAGCGGGACGCCGCCCGCGCCGCCAGGGACTTCGCCAGGTCCGACGCGATCCGCGGCGAGCTCGCCGGTGCCGGGGTCACCGTGGAGGACCAGCCGGGAGGGGCGTCGACATGGCGCTGGACCTGACTCGCCCCGCCGACGCGACTCGCCCCGCCGACGCGACTCGCCCCGCCCACATAACCCGGTCCGAGGGCCTGCCCTGACCGGCGACGCCGGTTTCAGGCCGGTCCGGTCGGACCGCCCGCCGGCCAGGTCAGGCGGATCACGTTCGTGCCGTTCCTGCCCGAGGGGTGGTGCGTCCTGCTGGCGGTGCCGGACGGGCAGGCTCCTGGTCAGCGACTACGCCGCCGACCCCGCCTACGGCGCGCCGAGCGCTGCCGAGACGCTCGGCAACCTTGGTTTCTCCTGCTCGGGCCAGCCAGAGCGCGGGCGGCCGCTATGCCGGTCCAGGCGCCGGCTGAGCGGGTACCCGGTCGAGCTCGACTCCGAAGTGCTCGCGGTAGGCGGCGAGCACAGAATCGTCCGTCGGGAGCCGATCCTCGGTCCGCGCCCCGCCCGTGGTTCTGATCAGCGTCCGGCCGCTGAGCGACACCCGGCCGTTGTCGGTGAGCCGCGAGCAGATCAGGCCCTGGGTAAAGTGCGACCGCTGGGAGGTCTGCTGCCACCAGCAGGTCG
>DASPZH010000485.1:0-2597 GCA_035636335.1 Streptosporangiaceae bacterium | reverse complement strand
TCACCGCTTCCCTAGCGGCGAAATAATAACACCGAGACTTGAACCAGCAAGGTTAATCAACTGCCGTTTCCAGGTCGGCGATTCTTCGGCGTTTCCGGGTTGTAAACCGCCCTTCCGGGGCACAAGTAAGTACCCAGGGGGCAGATCAGGGCTGCGGCAAAGTTAAGTGATCACGCCTGTGACTGGCCCGTCGGGCTGGCTTCTTTGCCGCAGCCCCGGGGGCAGGCAGCACGCGCGGGTCCGGCTACGCCTGGACGGCCGGGCGGCTGGTGAACGCTTCGCGCAGCCTCCGCTTGGCCTGCGGCGTTGCTCCGGCCAGATCGAGTCCCATCAATGCCGCGCCGGCAACCGGAACCTGCCGCAGGACGCGCACGTCCGCGCCGGGGAACTCCGCGGTGATCAGGCTGGTCGCACGGTCGGTCAGCAGCACGTTGCCGGACGCGACGACGCCCCCGCCGAGCACGACGGGAACCGGCTGCGCGGCCAGCCCGAGCCGCGTGACCGCGCTCTCGACCAGCAGGAAGATCTCCCGGGCGAGGCGCAGCACCAGGCCGCGGGCGACCTCGTCGCCGGCGTCGGCGACCTGGAGTACGACCGGCGCGAGGCTGGCTATCCGGTCCCACGCGATCTCGCCGCGGTGCAGCGCCTCGGCGACGTCGAGCGGTTCGGCCAGGCCGAAGTGCGCGGGAACGGCCTCCCGCAGCGCGGTCCGCGGCCCGCGGCCGTCCGCCGCCCGCACCGCGTTCCACTGCGCCTCGAGGCCGAGCCCGCCGCCGCCGCCCCAGTCGCCGGTGGTGGGGCCGAGCGCCAGGAACCCGGCGGTCGTCCCGTCCGGCGCCAGGCCGACGCAGTTGATGCCGGTGCCGCAGGTGACGCCGACGCCCCAGTACCGGTCCGCGCCGGCGGCCGGCTCGTCGTCCAGGCCGGCCCGCAGCACCGCGAACGTGTCGTTGGCGACCAGCGTCGTGGTCGTCCAGCCCTGGCCGCGCAGCATCAGCTCGAGCTCGCGCTCCTCGGCCGGCAGGTCGGCATTCGCGACGCAGGCGACCAGGTGCGTGGCGAACGGCCCGGCGTCGGCCTGTCCGCCGCTGTCGGGGCCCGGGCCGCCGTCGTCGTCCTGCCCGGCCAGCTTGACCGCCGAGCGGATCAGCTCGTCGATCACCCGCACGGTCTCGGCACCGGGCCGCACCGGCATGCCCGGGCCGCGCACCAGCGCGAGCAGGCTCCCGTCCTGCCCGACCAGGGCCACGTCGGTCTTGCTGTTCCCGCCGTCGACGGCGAGCGCGGCGGGAAGAGCCTGGCTCACCGGCCGCTGCCCGTGGCCGGCGCACCAGAGCCGCCGGTCCCGCCGTCCGCCCAGGGCAGGAACGAGGCGTTCTCGGCCAGCAGCAGGTCGGTGAGCTGCTCGGCCTGGTCGTGCTGCCCGATCAGGGGATGCGCCAGCATGGCCTCGTACACCAGGTCCCGCCCGCCGCGCCGCGCGGCCTGCACGGCGAGCTCCTCGTAGGCCGACACGTGGGCGGTCAGGCCGCGCATGAGCGGGCTGAGCGGAGCGAAACTCAGCGGCGTCGCTCCGTGCTTCCCGATCACCGACGCGACCTCGATCACCGCGTCGTCCGGCAGGAAGGGCATCGTGCCGTTGTTGCGCACGTTCACGACCTGCGTGTCCCCGGTGTCGTTGACCAGCGAGGCGAGCAGCGCGACCGCCGCCTCGGAGTAGAACGCGCCGCCGCGCTGGCCGAGCAGCTCCGGCTTGCGGTCGAGCGCGGGGTCGGAGTACATCGCGAGCAGTTCCAGCTCGATCTGCGCGACCTGCTCGGCCCGCGTCGGACCGGCGAGCTGCTCGGCTACGACCCGGTCATGGGCATAGAAATAGCGCAGGTAGTACGACGGGATCGAGTGAGTTTGCTCGATAACGGAAAGCGGCAGCTCGATCCCTGCGGCAAGCTCATCGCCGTGCGCCGCGATCAGGTCGGGCAGCACGTCGGTGCCGTCCAGCCGGACGGCGCGCTCCCAGGTCAGGTGATTGAGCCCGACGTGCTCCAGGCCTATCCGCTCCGGCGCGACGCCGAGCATGCCGGCGAAGATCCGCTGGAACCCGATCGCGACATTGCACAGCCCGATCGCCCGGTGCCCGGCATCGAGAAGCGCCCGGGTGACGATCCCGACCGGGTTGGTGAAGTCGATCAGCCATGCGTCCGCAGACGCGCGGGCCCGGGCCCGTTCGGCAATCTCAAGGACAACGGGCACGGTGCGCAGTGCCTTCGCGAACCCGCCCGCCCCGGTCGTCTCCTGGCCGACGCAGCCGCACTTGTGCGGCCAGGTCTCGTCCTTGTGCCTGGCCGCCTGGCCGCCGATCCGGAGCTGGAGCAGGACCGCGCCCGCGCCGTCGAGGCCGTCGTCCAGGTCCGAGGTCCAGCGGACCGTGGCCGGGTGCCCGTAGGCGCGCATGATCCTGGCCGAGAACGGCCCCACCACGGCCAGCCGCGCCTGGTCCGGGTCGACGAGGACGATCTCGGTGATAGTGACCTGGTCGGCCAGCCTGGCGAACCCGTCGATGAGTTCCGGCGTGTACGTCGAGCCACCGCCGACAACAG
>DASPZH010000484.1:0-3472 GCA_035636335.1 Streptosporangiaceae bacterium | reverse complement strand
CTGTCGTCGGCCGGATCGATCCAGACGCGCATGATCAGCCGGCTGGTCGGGTCCCTGAACCGCTCGGAGGTGGGAACCCAGCCGGCGCCAGGAAGGTCGGCCTGAGCGTGCCGACGCCGGCTGCGCCTGGACGAGCCCGTCTGGCCAGCCGCAGTCTGGCCAGCCGCGCCCCGGCCTGCCTCGCCCCGGCCGACGGCGCCCTGGCCGGTCAGCAGCGGCAGACCGGACAGGACGGCCGCGGCCTCGTCGACATACGCCGCACTCAGCACGATCCCCGACCTGCGGTCCAGTTCGGCGTCGTCGAGGTGCCCGCGCGCGTAGTGCTCGCGCAGCAGCCCGAGGAACCGATCGCGGTCCGCGTCACTGGCCGTTGCCCGCGGCCGGCCCGGCTGGCCGGCCTGCCGGCCCGCGGCGGAGTCGGCGCCCACGAGAGGCCCGCGACCGCTCAGGAGCCGGCCGGGCGAGCGTGGACCGCCGTGCCGTAGGCCACGATCTCAGTGAGTTGCTGGCCCATCTCGGAAGAGTCGAACCGCATCGCGATCACGGCGTTCCCGCCGAGCAGCTTGGCATTCTCGACCATTCGGTCCATCGCGTGCCTTCGGCTGTCCTCCAGCAGCTGGGTGTACTGGCCGACCTCGCCCTGGCGCAGCGCCGAGAAGCTCGCGCCAAACGACTTGGCGAAGCCCATGCTGCGGACGACCAGGCCGAATGCGACGCCGAGGTCGGTGTCGACGACCATGCCGGGAAGCTCGAACGCGGTCGTGACGGGAAACGCGGACGATGAGGACTCGCTCATGCCAGTAACCTTAGTGCCCCGCCCGGTCCCGCTGCCTGGCGAGCACTACCGTGGATGATTTTCTGCATCCGCGCCTAAAATCATCCGCGATCATGCGGGGCACTGCATCGCGTCGAGGACGAACGCGTGCACTTCGGCCTCGTAGCCGGCCTGAGCGAACCGGCCGGATGGGCCGGTGTGCGCGCCCGCGCCGAGTTCGACCCGGAACCACAGCGGTGACGGTTGCTCGGGCGCGGCCGTCGCTCTCAGCCTGGCCACCCACTTGGCCGGCTCGTGCACGGCCACCCGCGGGTCAGCCGCGGCGCCGGTCACCAGCAGTGCCGGGCGAGGACCCGCGGGCGGGTTGTCGTACGGCGAGTACGACCTGATGCAGGCGTAGTCGCCGGGATCGCGCGGGTCGCCCCACTCGTCCCACTCGTTGATGGTCAGCGGTATCGACGGGTCGAGCATCGTGGTCACGCAGTCCACGAACGGCACCTCGGCGACGACCGCGCGCCACCGGTCGGGGCGCATCGAGTAGACCGCGCCCTGGAGCAGCCCGCCGGCCGACAACCCGCGCGAGACGATCCGGTGCCCGTCGACCAGCGGGGTGCTGGCCCGGTGGGACGACCCCCCGGAAAGCGCGTCGGCCACGTCGATGAAGTCGGTGAACGTGGTCGGCTTGGACCGCAGCCTGCCGTGGCGCCACCAGTTCCTGCCGCGCTCGCCGCCGCCGCGGATGTGCGCGATCGCGTAGACCACGGCCCGGTCGAGCAGGCTGGGCAGCCCGACGCTGAACTCCGGATCCGAGCACGCCTCGTACGCCCCGTACCCGTAGAGCAGGCACGGCGCCGAGCCGTCGAGCGGGGTCGCCTTCGAGCGGGCCAGCGTCACCGGGATCGCCGCGCCGTCCCTCGCCAGGACGCTGATCCGCTCGGTCACGTACCGCCCGGGGTCGTAGCCGGGCACCTCCTTGCGCTTGAGCAGCGCCCGCCCGCCGGTCGCCAGGTCGAGCCGGGACCAAGCGGGCGGCTCGACCAGCGACTCCTCCCGCACGATGACCGACCCGGCGTCGTAGTCCTCGGCGTGCTCGACGCTGATCGAGCCCGCGGCCAGTGCGGGGCCGACCTCGGTCACCTGCCCGCCGTCCAGGCCGGTGACCGCGAGCAGCGGTCCCGCGCCGCGGCGCAGCGTCAGCAGCAGCCGGTCGCCGATCACGTCGCAGCTCAGCAGGCGGGTGTCCGGTCGCGCCGGGGCGATAGCCGGGCAGTCGACCGGGGCCCAGTTCGCCGCGCCCGGCGCGGTGGCCGGCGCCCGCCTGAGCGTGAACTCGCTCTCCCCGGCGTCGGTGACGATGTAGAGCCAGCCCTCCGTGCCGTCCGCGGACCTCGCGTGGTCGACGCGGTACTCGACGCCACGCCGCCGCGGTTCGACCAGCACCGGGCCGGCCAGCGGGTCGGCCAGCGGGATCAGCCTGACCTCGGTGGTGTCACGGCAGGCCGAGGTGAGCACCGCGAACTGCCCGCTGCGCGCGGCGTGCAGCGTCAGCTCGTACCTGGCGTCCGCCTCGGTGAACAGCAGCACGTCGGCGGCGGCCGGCGTGCCGACGCGGTGCCGCCGCAGCTCGAACGGCCGGTTCAGCTCGTCGGGCACCAGGTAGAACAGGTACCGCGAGCCCGCCGACCAGGCGATGCCCGGGTAGGTCCGCCCAATGACGTCGGGCAGGTCATCCCCGGTCCGCAGGTCCCTGATCCGCAGCCGGTAGGTCTCGGCGCCGCTGGTGTCCGCCGACCAGGCCAGCAGGGCACCGTCCGGGCTCGGCTCGCGGGCGCCGACGTCCACGTAGCCGGTCGCCGCGCCGATGATGTTCTCGTCTAGCAGCAGTTGCTCGGCAGATTCTCCCGATCGTGACCTAAGAAACTGAAGATTCTCTCTTCCCTGCGGCGTCCTGGTGCGGTAGATAAAGCCTGACAAGGGCCATCCGACCGAGTCTTCCGCCCGGTCGGGGATCCGGCCGGCCGACTCAGCGGCGAGGCGTCCGGTCAGGTCGGCAAGCTGTGCGGCATGCGCGTCGTAGTAGGCACGCTCCGCGGCGAGGTACTCGCGGAGGGCGGGCTGGTCATGATCGCGCATCCAGGCGTAGTCGTCGGTCTCGGCGCTCCCGTGCAGGTTCCTGACCGACGGGATGCGTGGCGCGGCCGGCGGCGTGTCCGGTCGACAGGCGGGTTCAGGCACAGCGGCAGACCCTACCGTGAAAGCGAAGAGATACGGAAGGTGCGGTATGTAGCCGTTGTTTTACCCGTAAACATCTCGAACATCTCGAACATTTCGAAATTGTTACAGTTGCCGGCTGTAGCGGCGGAAACCCGGATAGCCCCCATACTGCAGAGAGCCGCGCGGACCCACGTAGGTGGCCGGACCGCATGACAGAGGAGAACCCCATGCTCCGATCGAACTCCAGACCGCGGGTGCGGCTGGCCGCAGCCGGCCTCGCGCTCAGCGCCGGCCTCGCGGTAGCGAGCCCAGCCCTCGCCGCGAGCTCCGGCTCCGCGGCCCGTGCCGCCCCAGCGTCGAGTTCGCCCGCCACATCCACCTTCGTGGTCGGCGACACCGACGCGGTCGACACGCTGAACCCGTTCCTCGGCTTCACCAGCCAGGACTACGAGGTCTACGGCCTGATCTACGACAACCTGATGG
>DASPZH010000483.1:0-1899 GCA_035636335.1 Streptosporangiaceae bacterium | reverse complement strand
TACACGCATTTCGCGTCGGCGCCGCTCGGCGCCAACCCGCCGGGCATCGTTGACGATCCGGTGTTCATGGCGCTGCTCGCCGGGGTGGCCGTCAGTAAACCGGCCAACCCGGACATGTACTCGACGCACCTCGCGGAGTTTGTCGAGACTTTCGCCCGTGTGCTCGGCGATCCGGCCTTGCCGCACCTGTTCTTCGTGGAGGGTGGCGCTCTCGCCGTCGAGAACGCGCTGAAAACGGCCTTCGACTGGAAGAGCCGCCGCAACGAGGCGGCGGGTCGTTCCCGTGCTCTGGGCACCAAGGTGCTCCACTTGACGCGCGCGTTCCACGGCCGGTCCGGATACACGATGTCGCTGACTAACACCGACCCGACCAAAACCGACAGGTTCCCGGCCTTCGACTGGCCGCGCATCGATGTCCCTGCCGTCACCTTCCCGCTCAAGGAGCACCTTGCTGAGGTGGAAGCCGCCGAGGCACGTGCCCTCGCCCAGGCGCGAGGGGCGTTCGAGGCGAACCCGCACGACATCGCGTGCTTCATCGCCGAGCCGATCCAGGGTGAGGGCGGCGATAATCATCTGCGGCCGGAGTTCTTGCAGGCGATGCAGGCCCTCTGCCGGCGCTATGACGCGCTGTTCGTGCTCGACGAGGTGCAGACCGGTGTCGGGCTCACCGGCACGCCGTGGGCCTACCAGCAGCTCGGCCTCGAGCCCGACATCGTCGCGTTCGGCAAGAAGGTGCAACTCGGCGGCATCATGGCCGGCCGCCGCATCGACGAGGTGCCCGACAACGTTTTCCGGGTCTCCAGCCGGATCAACTCGACGTGGGGCGGCGGCCTGGTGGACATGGTTCGCTCGCGCCGGATCCTGGAAATCATCGAGGCCGACGGCTTGTTCGAGCACGCAGCGAGTGCGGGTGGTTATTTCCTCGGTGAGCTGCTCGAACTGCGCGACCGCCACCCCGGCCTGGTCACCAACGCCCGGGGGCGCGGCCTGATGTGCGCGATCGACCTGCCCGGCACGGAGTTGCGCGGCCAGGTCGTCGCGGCGCTGCGTGAGGCGTCCGTGCTCGTGCTGGCGTGCGGCGAGCGCACCGTCCGGTTCCGGCCCGCCCTGAACGTCACCACCGATGAACTGCGGGCCGGCGTGGGCGCCCTGGACACCGTGCTGGACCAGGTCTCCGCCGCGGCCCGCCACTGAGGACATCGAAACAGTGAGGTCATGATGAACCGCAATATCACCTCGATCGTGGACGGCGTCCCGGTCACTGGCGCGCCCGGCGGCCGGATCACGTCGACCAACCCCGCTCAGACCAGCGAGGTCGTTGCCGAGGTCTCCCTCGGCGACCCGGCTACATTCGTTGCCGCGGCACGGGCTGCCCGCGAGGCGCAGTCAGCCTGGGCGGATGTGCCGGCCCCGGTGCGGGGCCGGGCGATCGCGCATATCGGCCGGGTGGTGGAGGCCAACGCCGAGTCGCTCGCGAGGCTGGTCACCAGGGAGATCGGCAAGCCGTACGCCGAAGCACTCGGCGAGGTCCGCGAGATCGCCGACACCTGCGACTTCTTCCTGGGTGAGGGCCGGCGGCTGTACGGCCAGACCGTGCCCAGCGAGATGCCTGACAAGCAGCTGTTCACGTTCCGCAACCCGGTGGGCGTCGTCGGCGTCATCACCGCCGGCAACTTCCCGGTCGCCGTGCCGTCCTGGTATCTCGTCCCCGCCCTGCTGTGCGGCAACGCGGTGGTGTGGAAGCCGGCCGACTACTCACCGGCATGCGGCGCGGCGCTCGCCGAGCTGTTCGTCCGCGGCGGCGGCCTGCCCGACGGGGTCCTGAACCTGGTGATGGCGGACGGCGAGACGACGTTCGCCGGGCTCGAGCAGGCGCTGGGCGAGGGGTACATCGACAAG
>DASPZH010000482.1:0-6552 GCA_035636335.1 Streptosporangiaceae bacterium | reverse complement strand
CCGGCTGACGCTGCCCGGATACCCCGCGCTGATCGCCTTGCTCACGCTCGCCGCCGCGTTCACCGGTGCCTGGCCGGACCTCGCCCGCGCGCTGCTCGGCGGGCTCGCACTCGGCGCCGCCTACCTGCTGCTCGGCCTGCTGAGCGGCGGCCAGCTCGGCGGCGGCGACATCAAGCTGGCCGGCCTGCTCGGCCTGCTGCTCGGCTGGGCCGGCTGGCGGGCCCTGCTCACGGGAGCCAGCCTCGGCTTCGTCCTGGCCGCCGTCGTCGGACTCGTCATGCTCGCCACCCGCCGGACTTCCAGGCGCAGCATGATCAGCTTCGGGCCCTACATGCTCGCGGGCGCGCTGCTCGCGGTGCTGTCCAGCCCGTGGTGAAGGCCCGATCCGACGGCACGTTACGGGGGCGCTAGCAACCTTAACGGAACGATAACGATGGCAAAGCCAAGCAAACTGACCACACCAGCATCACGTCTACTCATTGATGCCACGTCAGAGCGCATCCCAAGTGAGAACCGCGACCCTGGTCGCGCGACGACGGAGGCTCCGCTGACGCACAACCTACGCAGGGCCCGGGGGAGTCGCGATGACCATTCGCCTGGCGATCGTCGATGGCCATACCCTCACCAGGTATGGCCTCGGCCAGCTAGTCGCGCAGCACGCCGACATCGAGATCGTCGCCGAGTGCGGCTCCGCCGTCACGGCACCGGAGGCGATCGCCGAGTCCGGCCCTGACGTGGTGACGATCGACGCCACGCTGCCCGACGGCGACGGCATGCAACTCGCCAGGAACTTCCGCGATCACTACGCCGACCTGGGCATCGTCATGCTCACCTCGCGCGGCGAGGACGACGTGCTGTTCCGGGCCATGGAGACCGGCGTCTCGGCGTTCGTGGCGAAGACCGCCCCGGTCGAGGAGGTGCTAACCGCGATCAGGCACGCCGCGGTCGCGGCGTCGTCGTTCACCGCGTCGGGTCTGGCCGTGGCGATCACGAGGCGGCGCACGATCAGCGACCGGCTGGCGCTCAGCCCGCGGGAGGCGGAAGTGCTCAGGTTCCTTCGCGACGGGCTGTCCATCCCGGCGATCGCGCTCGCCATGTACATCAGCCAGTCCACGGCCAAGACCTACGTCGCGCGGCTGTACGACAAGCTCGGCGCGGCCAACCGCGCCCAGGCCCTGATGACCGCCATGCGCTACGGCCTGATCAACTACGAGGACTACGCGCAGCTTCCGCCGGCGCCATCGCCCGCGACCGACAGCCTGGTCGGCGCGGCGTCAAAGCTGGCGTCAATCCCGTCGTGAGCTAAGACGACCGGGCCGCGATAGATACGACATCTTCCCGATGCGGTCGCGGGTGCCTTACGACGATCCTGAGTACTATCGGGCCAGGATGGCCCGATACTCAGGAGGTTGCAATGCATCCGCAGATCATGGCCATGGTCGCTGCCGAGCATGTCAAGGACATGCGGGCCGCGGCCGACCGGGGGCGGCGTGTCCGTGAGGCACGCCGCGCCCGGCGCGGCGTGATCACCATCAACGCCGCGCGCCACTCAGACTGGCAGGCCGCGCAGGTGCCATGCCCGCAGCTTCCCTGCCCGCCGCTTTCCGCCCGGGCAGCGTGACCGGGGAGCGCACAATTCCAGACCACTCAAGGCCGATGGCCCGGGACCCGCGAACGCGGTCCCGGGCCATCGGCATTCAGACGCCTTCGCGGTGGGCGATCGCGGCGGCCTCGGTCCGGCTCGCCGCGCCCAGCTTGGCCAGGATGTTGGAGACGTGCACGCTCACGGTCTTGGGCGAGATGAACAGTTCGGCCCCGATCTCCTTGTTGCTGTGCCCGGTCGCCAGCAGCCTGATCACCTCCCGCTCGCGCTCAGTGAGCCCCGCCAGCGGACCGCGCCCGCGTGGTCCGGCTCCGCGGGCCGCGCCGCCGATCCTGGCTCGGCGACCCAGGTCGGCCAGCGCCGCCTGCAGCGGCGCCGCGCGCAGGTCGCTGGCGACCGCACTGGCCAGCGCCCACTCCCGCGCGGCGGAGTCCCGGTCGCCCGCCTCGGCGAGCGCCTCGGCCAGCCGCCAGCGTGACCGGGCGGTCTCGTAGACGAACCCCTCGCCGAACGCGTCCACCACCGCCTGCCAGACGGCGGGATCGTTGTCCCCGTTCGCACGGCTCCACTCGGCCTCGGCACGCGCGAGCCAGCCCTGGCCGTCGACACCGAGCGCGAAACCCGGCCTGCGCGGGTTGGCCGCTCCCTCGCGCGCGATCCGCAGCAGCGCGCGGGCCTGCTCGAGCACGGTCGCGAGCCGGCTGGCGTCGCCCGCGGCCCGCGCCGACGCAGCCTGGTCGGCCAGCGCGCCGACACCAACCGCCGCCACCCGGATCAGCTGCGGGCTGTGGTAGCCCTCCTCGATCTCCTCGATGGCCCGGATCGTCGCCTGCACCTCCGTGACCGCCTCCGCGTTGTCTCCGCGCCATGCAGCGCGCTCGGCCAGCAGCCCGCGGGTGATGTACTCGACGAACTCGTCGCGCGCGAACATCGGCTCGAGCCAGACCCGGCGCTCGTCCACGCTCGGCAGGCCCCTGGCGACGGCGAGGAACAGCGCCATCGCCGACAGCCGGGCCTCGGCGGGGGTCGTCACCCGGACCCCGAACCCGTCCGAGATCTCCTGCGCGTGGTCCCACGCGCCGTCCGCGAAGTGCGCGAGGTAGTGCAGGTACTGCACGTCGATGCCGTACTGGGCGAGCCCGAGGCCGGCGCCGTTCGCCCGCTCCGTGCCCTCGTGCGCCTGCTGGGCCGCACTGGCGATGTCGCCTTGTTCAAGCTGAAGCCTGGCTAGCTGGTAGGTGGCGCGCAACTCGACGCCGAGCACCCCTGCCTCCGCCGCCTGGCGATGCGCGGTGGTGAACATGGCTACCGCGTCGGCGATCTGCCCGGCGCGCTCGCTGATCAGGCCCAGCGTGACCAGCGCATCGGCCTCGACCCACGGCGCGCCGGCCGCCTGCGCCGCCGTCCGCGCCTGCTCCGCACGGACACGAACCGCCTCGGTGTCGGGGAAGTCGAGCAGCGCGTGCGCGTGCGTGGCCAGTGCCCTGGCATACTCCCAGCTCGGCGGATCGGCGGCCAGCGTATCGACGGCGGCCTGCGCCGCGGCCGTGGCGGCCGCGTCCTCGCCCAGGTCGTTGAGGAAGTAGGAGAGCCGCTCCCGCACCCGGCACAGCAGCCGCCGGTCGGTGTTCTCGTCCAGGTAGCTGAGCAGCCGGCGTAGCTGCCCGGTAGCCCGCGCCACGTCACCACCGTCCGCCGCGCTGACCGCCGAGCGGAACACGAGCTTGGCCCGCGTGATGCCGGCGATCTTCTCCGGGTCGCCGACCCGATCCCAGAGCGAGAGCGCCTGGTCGTAGTGCCGGTGCGCCTCGGCCGGGGCGGCGAGCCGTTCGGCCTCCTCGCCGGCCAGTGTCGAGGCCGAGAACGCGCCCTGGATGTCATGACTCGCCAGGCAGTGGTGCGCGAGTTCGGCGGCGGTGCCGGGAACCTCGGCGAGCCGCCGCTCGTCCGCGAGCAGGTCGGCCAGGCGCGCGTGCAGCCTGGTGCGCTCGCCGGGCATCAGGTCGGCATAGATGGCCTCGCGGAGCAGCGCGTGCCGGAACGAGTAGCCTTGCTCGCCGTCCGGCGAGAGAAGCTGGTGGGCGACCGCTTCCCTGACAGCGTCGTCGTAGACCGTCTCGTCCAGTCCGGAGGCCCGCCTGACCAGCTCGTCGTCGACGCGGCGCCCGGTGACGGCGGCGACCCGTAGCACCTGCTGCGCCGCCGCCGACAACCGCTCCATCCTGGCGAGCAGCAGGTCGGCCAGGCCGGCCGGGAGCTTGGATCCCGCCGAGGACGCGGCGAGCAGTTCCTCGGCGTAGTACGCGTTGCCCTCGGCCCTGGTGATCATCCGGTCGATCGCCTTCGGGTCGAGTCGCTGCGGAGACAGCGCGGCCAAGTGCTGCGCCATCGCCGACGCGGGCAGCGGGCCGAGCTCGATCGAGCTGACACTGGGCAGCCGCAGCAGTTCGGCGACCAGCGGCCGGAGCGGGTGCCTGCGGTGCATGTCATCGGACCGGTACGTGGCGACGACGGCCAGCCGTTCCGAGTGCAGCATCCGGCTCAGGAACGTCAGCAGGTCACGGGTGGACTGGTCAGCCCAGTGCACGTCCTCGAGCACCAGCAGAACCGGCCCGGCGGCGGCCAGCTCGGACAGCATGCCGAGCACGGCGCCGAAGAGCTGCTGCTGGACCAGGCCGGGCATGTCGCCGCCGGCTGGCTGGCTCTCGTCCCGGTCGGGTAGCAGCCGGGACAGCACAGGCCGCGACGCGAGCGCGTCGAGCAGCACGCCGCCAGCCGACGGCCGGGTGGCGGCGTTCCGGAGCGCATCAGCCAGCGGCAGGTACGGCACGGCGTTGCCGAGCTCGGCGCAGCGGCCCGACAGGACGGTGAAGCAATCGTCGCGGG
The DNA here is from genome assembly GCA_035636335.1 of Streptosporangiaceae bacterium. Classification (GTDB taxonomy): domain Bacteria; phylum Actinomycetota; class Actinomycetes; order Streptosporangiales; family Streptosporangiaceae; genus Chersky-822. The sequence goes on along the minus strand of DASPZH010000482.1, from coordinate 2,063 downwards.
CCCGCGCGGCGAGCTCGGTGACCAGCCGGGTCTTGCCCACGCCGGCGTCACCGCTGATCAGGGTGACGACAGGCCGGCCGGCCGCCGCCGACCCGAGCATGCTCAGCAGGTGGCTGAGCTCAGCCTCCCTGCCGACGAGCGCGTCTTCCCCGACTCCTAGCACCATTCCAGTATCACAGCATGCTCGGACAGTTCGGCATGCTCGCGCTCGCCGCTGGCTGTCCCCGACGTGCGACGTGCCTGCCGCGGGCGCCGTAGAAGGCGCAGGTCAGGCGAAGGTCAGACGCAGGTCAGGCGCAGGTCAGGCGCCGGTCGGCGGTTCTCGGCCGAGCCCTGGCTCGGGTCCGGCCATTTTCTGCTGGCAGAATGCCGTCTTGTGCCTCGCCGTCGCCCCGGAATCTTCGCAGATCTGCCCCGGGAAGTGGCGATCCTCAGCTCGGTCTCGTTCACGGTCGCACTCGGCTACGGGATCGTGGCACCAGGCATCCCGGCGTTCGCACGGCAGTTCGGAGTCAGCACCGCCGCCGCCGCCGGCGTGATCAGCGCGTTCGCGCTGATGCGAATCGCGGGCGCGCTTCCGGCCGGCCGCCTGGTCGACCGGTTCGGCGAGCACAAGACGATGGCGGCCGGCATCGCGATAGTGGCGGTCAGCAGCGTACTGGCGGGCTTCTCCGGTTCGTTCGGCCAGCTCATCGCGCTGCGCGGAGTCGGCGGCCTCGGATCGGCGATGTTCAGCGTCAGCGGCCAGACCCTGCTGCTTCGCAGCGTGCCCGCCGGCCTGCGGGGACGGGCGAGCGGGCTGTACACCGGCGGGTTCCTGCTTGGCGGGATCAGCGGCCCGGCGATCGGCGGCCTGGTCGCCGCCTGGTCGCTGCGCGCGCCGTTCTTCATTTACGGCGTGATGCTGGCCATCCCGGCGGGGATCGCCGCGGTCAGGCTGCACGACGGATCGCGCCGGGCGGCCGGCAGGACGGCGCGCGGCCAGCGGCCCCTGCACGAGATCGTCTGGGCATTGCGGAACAGGGCGTACCGGGCGGCAGCTTCGGCAAACCTGGCCGACGGCTTCGCCGTGATGGGAGTCCGCGCCGCGATCGTGCCGTTGTTCGTCCGCGACGTCCTGCACGAGCCCGCGACCTGGACGGGCATCGGGTTCCTGGTCGTCGCCGCGCTGAACGCCGCGACCCTGTTGCCGGCCGGCCGCGCCGCCGACACGCTCGGCCGCCGGCCCGTCATCGTGGTCGGATGCCTGACCAGCGGCGCGAGCATGGTGATGCTCGCACTGCTTCCTGGGCTGTGGGGCTTCCTCGCGGCCCTGGCCGTCCTGGGCCTCGGTTCCGGGTTGATCGACGTTGCGCCCTCGGCGATGATCGGCGACCTCCTGAGCGGGACCAAGACCGGTCAGGGCGGCTCGGGCGGTCAGGGCGGCACCATGGTGGCGTCCTACCAAATGGCCGGTGACATAGGCACGGTAACCGGCCCGGTGGCGGTCGGCTTCCTGGTCGACTCGGTGTCCTACAGCGCGGCGTTCTTCCTGGCCGCCGGCGTGCTCGGCCTAGCGGCGCTCGCGGGGTTGTTCGCTCCGGAGACGCGAATTCCGGACGGCGCGCCGGTTGCTATACGAGAGGCGACGGTCGTTCAGTCGCAAGCCGACCGGGCGTAGAAGCGATCCTCTGCGGCGTAGACGAGCATCGGCCGGAAGTAGTCCCCGTCGAGGCTGGCGAGTATCGCGGAGTCGGCGGAGCCCGCGGAGTCGGCGCTACCGGACGCGGAGTCGGCGCTACCGGACGCGGACCGCACGAGCCAGTCAACCTCGGCGGCCACCGTTGCCGCGTAGCCCCGGCCGCGACGTAGCCAAGCGACACGGCGGCGGAAGTATCGAGCACGACCGGATGCGGCGCCTGCCACGGGTGCCTGCCGACCGAGCCGACCGGCTCGTCGAGCAGCACCTCCTCCCATTCGTGCCCGAGCAGCCTGGCTATCGTGCGCGAGATCTCCAGCGCGCTCGGCGCGTCGGGATCGGCGCCGTTGAGAATCCGCCCACCCGGCTTGGCGGCCACCACCTC
>DASPZH010000481.1:0-5615 GCA_035636335.1 Streptosporangiaceae bacterium | reverse complement strand
CAGGTCGGCCGCGCACGGGGCGGCCGAGCCGGGCATGCTGGTCAGGTCGACCTGGCTGGCGGGAGCGCCGGCGGACTGTGCCCTGCGCTGCAACTGGGCGGCCAGCGGCAGCGCGGGCTGGCCCATCGGGACGCCGTCGAGCGCCGATGACTGACCGTTGCCCGCAGCGGCCCGTTCCCCGGCCTTGATCGCGTCCCAGTTCCTCTTGACCTCGTCGGCGCCTGAGACGCTCACGTCCGCGAAGATGTGCGGATGGCGCCGGACCAGCTTGTCCGCGATGCCCCTCGCCACGTCGTCGATGTCGAACCCGGTCCCGTCGGTACGCTCCGCCGCGACCCGCGCGTGGAACAGCACCTGCAGCAGCACGTCGCCGAGCTCGCCGCGCAACTCGGCCGGGTCGCGCCGCTCGATTGCCTCGAGCGCCTCGTAGGTCTCCTCGATCAGGTAGGGCGCCAGCGACTCGTGCGTCTGCCTGGCATCCCACGGGCACTCGGTCCTGAGCCGATCCATGATCGCGACCAGGTCGAGCAGCGCCAGGCCCGGTCCTTCGCGGCGCGCCCGGTCGGCGCCGTCCCCCGCGCTCATCCCCGCGTCCCGTCCGGGCAGCGCCCGCGGCCCGGACACGACCTCAGCACGTCGGGGTGAGCTGCGGGGCCGGGCTGGCCGGGCTGGCCCGGCCGGCCGGGCTCGTCGGGACCGTCGACAGCGCGCTCGGCACCGGCACCACGGCGAACTGCCTGTAGTCGTAGGCGCCGTACTGCGGGTTGACCTTGATGCGCATGCTCTTGGCGGCCAGGCACTGGACCTGGTCAATCTTCGCCAGCAGCGCCTGCTGCGCCGCGTTCGTCCGGGGCGGGACGCCGTTGTCGAGCCGGTCCTGCAACTTGACCTGGATCGCGATCCACCGGCCGAGCTCGGGCAGCAGGTCGGGCGGCAGCCCGTTCAGCACCGCGGCCTCCGACAGGGTGTCGCCCGCCTGCCGCGCCCTGGCCGTCTCGGCCTGCGCCTTAGCCTGTGCCTGCGCCAGGGTGACCGTGATCCCCAGCCGCTTGGCCACCTGCTCGGCGGTCGCGAACCGCAGCATCCAGTCCAGCACCTGCCGCGGCATGTCGGCGGTCTTGTACCGGGGCTTCACCTTGGCCTTGGCCGCCTGGTACGCGGCGTTCAGGTTCGCCACCTCGGCGGTGAGCTTCGCGGTCGAGATCCGCTGGTTGCCGTACAGGGCCGCCGCGCCGAACTGCGTCTGCCCGCACCCGGCGAGGGTCAGCGTCCCGGCCGCCGCGACCGCCACGGCGGCCGTCCACCTCAGGGCAGCTCGCTGCCCGCGAGTGCGTGTCCTCATCCGCCGCACCACGACTCTCCTTCGCACGCCTGTCACCTAGCCGCCAGCCACCTAGCCGCCAGCCACCTGGCCGGGCGGCTGCTCGCCGAAGATCGCCTCGATCAGTTCCTCGCACCAGGCGAGCAGCTCGGCGTCGCGCAGCGACGGGGCTCCGATCGGGGTGACCGACCCGGGGCCTCGACCGCCCCCGCTGGACCGGCCCGAGCCGCCGCCGCGCGAGCCCGGCCTGCTGCCGGCCTTCGGCGCCGGTACCAGCATGGTACGCACCGCGGGCTTCAACAACGTCCTCGGGTACAGCCGCTGCACCCTGACCTCCCGCGACTCGGGCAGCTCGACCGGGGCGAACCTGATGTGGTTGCCCTGCTGGGTGATGTCGGTCAGCCCGGCCCGCCTGGCCCGTGCCCGCAGCCTGGCCACCTCGAGCAGGTTGAGCACCGCCCGCGGCGGCGCGCCGTACCGGTCGGTCAGCTCCTCGCTCACCGCGGCGATGTCGGCGTCCGACTCGATCGCCGCGATCGAGGTGTACGCCTCGAGCCGCAGCCGCTCCCCGGCCACGTAGTCGTGCGGGATATGCGCGTCGACCGGCACCTCGACTCGCACCTCGGCGCGCTCGGCCGGCCCGTCGCCCTTCATCTCCCTGACCGCCTCGCCGATCATCCGCACGTACAGGTCGAACCCGACCCCGGCGATGTGCCCGGACTGCTCGCCGCCGAGCAGGTTCCCCGCCCCGCGGATCTCCAGGTCCTTCATCGCCACATACATCCCGGCGCCGACCTCGGTGTGCTGCGCGACCGTCGCGAGCCGCTCGTGCGCCGTCTCGGTCAGCGGCTTCTCCGGCGGGAACAGGAAGTACGCATACCCGCGTTCCCTGCTCCGCCCGACCCGGCCGCGGAGCTGGTGAAGCTGCGACAGCCCGTAGGCGTCGGCGCGGTCCACGACGAGCGTGTTGGCGTTCGGGATGTCCAGGCCGGACTCCACGATCGTCGTGCAGACCAGGACGTCGTACTGCTTGTCCCAGAAGTCGACCATGATCTTCTCGAGCGTGTGCTCGTTCATCTGGCCGTGCGCCACCGCGATCCTGGCCTCGGGCACGAGCTCGGCCACGCGCGCCGCCACCCGGCCGATCGTGGCGACCCGGTTGTGCACGAAGAAGGTCTGGCCGTCGCGGAGCAGCTCGCGGCGGATCGCGGCGGCGATCTGCTTCTCGTCATAGGGCCCGACGAAGGTCAGCACCGGGTGCCGCTCCTCCGGCGGAGTCAGGATCACCGACATCTCCCTGATCCCGGCCACGCCCATCTCCAGCGTCCGCGGGATCGGCGTCGCCGACATCGACAGCACGTCGACCTGCGTGCGCATCGCCTTCAGGTACTCCTTGTGCTCGACCCCGAACCGCTGCTCCTCGTCGATGATGATCAGCCCCAGGTTCTTGAACCTGGTCTCGGGCGACAGCAGCCGGTGCGTGCCGATCACCACGTCGACGGTGCCGCCCGCCAGCCCGGCCAGCGTGGCCGAGACCTCGGCGCTGGACTGGAACCGCGACAGCGCCCGCAGCTCGACCGGGAACGGCCCGTACCGCTCGCCGAACGTCTGCATATGCTGCTGTACTAGCAGCGTGGTCGGGACCAGGACCGCGACCTGCTTGCCGTCCTGTACCGCCTTGAACGCCGCCCGCACGGCCAGCTCGGTCTTGCCGTAGCCGACGTCGCCGCAGATCAGCCGGTCCATCGGGAGCGGCTTCTCCATGTCACGCTTGATCTCGTCGATCGCGGCGAGCTGGTCGGGCGTCTCGATGTACGGGAACGCGTCCTCGAGCTCGCGCTGCCACGGCGAGTCCTGGCCGAACGCGTACCCCGGCGACGCGGTCCGCGCCGAGTACAGCCGGATGAGCTGCGCGGCGATCTCCCTGACCGCCTTGCGCGCCCGGCCCTTGGTCTTCGCCCAGTCGGCGCCGCCCAGCCGGTGCAGGCTCGGCGCCTCGCCGCCGGAGTACCTGGTCACCTCGTCGAGCTGGTCGGTCGGCAGGTACAGCCGGTCGGGCGGCTGGCCGCGCTTGCCGGGCGCGTACTCGATGACCAGGTACTCGCGGGTCGAGCCCTGGATGGTCCGGCTGGTCATCTCCAGGTACCGGCCGACGCCGTGCTGGCTGTGCACGACGTAGTCGCCCGGCGTGAGCTGGAGCGGGTCGATGCCGCCGCGCCGCCGGCTCGGCATCCGGCTCCGGTCACGAGAACCTACTCGCTGCCCGGCCAGGTCGGCCTCCGACAGCACGGCGAGCTTGATGCCGGGCCAGATGAAACCCATGTCGAGCTGGCCGGTCGCCACCACGGCCACGCCGGGCTCGGGCGGGTCGTCGAGGTCGCCGGCCCGGGCGCCGAGGTTCTCGCCGCGCAGCAGTTCGGACAGGCGCTGGGCCGGCCCGTGGCCCTCGGTCACCAGCGCGACCCGCCACCCGTCGGCCAGCCACCCGCGCACGTCGCCGGTCACCCGCGAAGTGTCGCCGTGGTACGCGCTCGCCGGAACAGCTTTTATCCGGAACGACTCGCGCCCGTCGGCCTCGTCCGGCGGGCCGGCGTCGGCACCCGCGCCCGGGCCGGCGGCGCCGGCGGCCGGTTCCGTCTCGCCTCCGGCGGCGGTCGCCCTCGGGGTCGCGCGGCCCGCATCGTTCCACGGCCGTTCTTCCGGGGCGGCACCGGCCTGCCCGGCCCGAGTCGTCGTGCGAGCCGTTGCGCCCGAAGGGTCTTCCGCGGCGAATGGCGTGATCGTCCACCACCGGATGCCGAGACCGGCCGCCGCCGCGCGTACCTCGGTGATCGGCCGGAACGCCGCCCCGCCCAGGTCGATCGGGACTTGCGCGCCCGCGGCCGCGTTCACCCACGAGGCCTCGAGGAACTCCTGGCTGGTCCGGACCAGGTCGGCCGCGCGGGTCCTGATCCGCTCCGGGTCGCAGGCCACCACGACCGCGCCCGGCGGCAGCGCGTCGAACAGCAGCTCCATCCGGTCGGCGAGCAGCGGCGCGAACGCCTCCATGCCCTCGACCGTGATCCCGTCGGCCATCTTTCCGAGCACGTCGCCCAGGCCCGGGTACTCCGAGGCAAGCTGCCTGGCCCGGTGCCGCACCGTCGGGGTCAGCAGCAGCTCGCGGCACGGCGGCGCCCAGACCGAGTCCGCCATCGTGCCGAGCGACCGCTGGTCGGCCGCTCTGAACGGCCGGATCTCCTCGATCTCCGAGCCGAAGAACTCCACCCGCAATGGGTGCTCCTCGGTCGGCGGGAACACGTCGAGTATGCCGCCGCGGACCGCGATCTCGCCCCGGTTGGTGACGAGGTCGACCCTCGCGTAGCCGATCTCGACCAGCCTCGCGACCACGTCTTCGAGGTCGGCCTGCTTGCCCTGGTCCAACCGGACCGGCTCGAGCTCGCCGAGTCCGCCGACGAGCGGCTGGAGCACGCTGCGGATGGGTGTCGCCACGACGCGCAACGGCCCGGACCGCGAGTCGCCGCGGTCCGGGCTGACCAGGCGGCGCAGCACGGCCAGGCGCCGGCCCGAGGTGTCCGAGCGCGGCGACAGCCGCTCGTGCGGCAGCGTCTCCCAGGCCGGGAAGTACCCGGCGGAGTGCGGGTCGGGCAGCAACGACGCGAGCGCGCCGGTCAGGTCCTCGGCCTCGCGCGCCGTCGCCGTGACCGCCAGCACGAACCTCGGCTGGTCCTGGCCGGCGTGGGCGGCGTCGGCGGGCTGGGCGGCCTCGGCGGCGCGGGCGGCCTCGGCGGCATGGGCGGGTCGCGCGGCGGTGCCTGAACCGCCGAGTGCGGCGAGGGCGGCGACCAGGACGGGCCGCAGGGCGGGCGGCGCGACGAGGTCGGCGTCGCCGGCGCCCGGCTGGCTGGCGTACTCGAGTGCCTGGCGAAGCTGCGGGTCTTCGGCGACGGCGCCGAGCAGACCGGTGAGACTCATCTGTTCCTCTGTGCTTGCTGGCGGGGGCTGGCTGTGTGGGCTGACTGGTCGATCTGGCTGGCTGGTGCGGGGCTCGCGGGGTGGGCTTACGGGACGGCCGGCTTGTGCGGGCAGCACGAGCAGCCCGCCGTTCTGGTTCGAACGCGGGTCGTATCGACAGTTTACCGGCCCGCCAATGGCGTCCGGCGCGATCGGGCTCAGCGCGCCGGCGGACGCATGATGGCCGTGCCCGGCGGGCGCGGGGTAACCTTCGGGCATGCCGCCGGACGGGCGGCGGGCGGGCGGCGGACGGAGGACCCAGTGACCGCGCAGGCGCAGGCCG
>DASPZH010000480.1:0-8190 GCA_035636335.1 Streptosporangiaceae bacterium | reverse complement strand
CAGGTCGGCCATGGTCAGGCCCTCGTCCACGGCGAGGCCCTCGATCTGGTGGAACACCGGGCTGTGCGTGGCGTCGAGCGGGTCGCTGCGGAAGCACTTGCCCGGGCTCACCACGTACAGCGGCAGCGGCCTGGTCAGCATTGCCCTGATCTGCACCGGCGAGGTGTGGGTGCGCAGCACCATGCCGGAGCGGGCCGCGCCGCCCGGGCCGGCCACGAAGAACGTGTCCTGCATTTCCCGCGCCGGGTGGTCGGGCGGGAAGTTCAGCGCGTCGAAGTTGTACCACTCCGCCTCGACCTCGGGACCCTCGGCGATCTCGTAGCCCATCCCGATGAACACGTCGGCGAGCCGGTCGGCCAGCGTCACGACCGGGTGCCGCGCGCCGGCCGGCGACCGGTCCCACGGCAGCGTCACGTCGGCCGTCTCGTCCTCGAGCACCCTGCGGTCCCGTTCGGCCTCGAGCTCGGCCTGCCGCAGCGCGAGCGCCTCGTCGAGCGCCTTCCTGGCCGCACCGACGCGCCGGCCCGCCTCGGCCTTCGCCCCCGGCGGCAGCGCGCCGATCTCCGCGCCGGCCAGCGTCAGCGGCGCCTGCCGGCCCCGGTGCGCTACCTCCGCCGCCTTGAGGTCGTCGAAACGGGCCGCGGCGGCGATCGCGGCGAGCCCTTCCGCCGTCATGCGCTCGACCTCGGCCGGCGCCAGCGCGGCGACTCGGACCGGGTCGTAGGTGTTGTTCGGTGCGGACATCGGTCCTGGTCTCCTTGATGTCACGGGAAGTCGGTCAACGGGAAGTTCGCGATTTTCCTCAACGGCTCGCACCCGCTTGTGCCGGAGCGCCGGCCAGTCCGCTGGCCGCGTACGGCGACGCTGCCGCGGGCGGCTCAGGCCGCTGGGATCACCCGGTGGGCCCGCCGGTCCGCGCGGAACTGACTCAGCAGTGATCCGGCACGCCGGCGGGCATCGTAAATCGGAACTCCGCGCCGCCGCCCGGCGCCCGGCCCACGGTGATAGCGCCGCCGTGCGCCTCGACGAGTCCCTTGACGATGAACAGGCCCAGGCCGGCACCGCCGCGCCGCTTCGCGCGCCAGAACTGGCGGAACACCCTCGGCGCGAACTCGGGCGCGATCCCCGGGCCCTCGTCGCGCACCGACACCGCGACGCCCGGCCCGCCGTGGACCCGTGCCGACTCGATCACGGTAGTAACCGTACCAGCCCCGTGCCTGACCGCATTCTCGATCAGGTTCGCGAGGATCTGGTCGACCTTGTCGGCGTCCAGCCACGTCTCGGGCAGCCCGTCGGCGGCCTCGATCCTGAACCGGCTCTCGGACTCCCCCGACGCGACCCGGCCGGCCACCAGCTTCGCCGCGCGGGTCGCGATGTCGACCAGCTCGCGGTGCATCTGGATCCGCCCGGCCTCGATCCTCGACACGTCGAGCAGTTCGGTGATCAGGCGGGTCACCCGGTCGGCGTCCGCGTTGATGGTCTCCAGCATGCTGCGCTTCTGGTCGTCGGTGAACCGCGGCCACTTGGCGAGCAGCGTCGCGGTGAACCCCTTGACGCTGGTCAGCGGCGAGCGCAGCTCGTGCGCCACGGTGGACACCAGGTCGGCCCTGGTCCGCTCCAGCCTGGCCCGATGCTCGGCGCTGCGCAGCGTGATCGTGAGCCGCCGGACCGCGCCCCGGTCGCACGGCCAGCCTGGCCACTGGCCGCCGCGCGGCGCTCGCACATAGCCCACGGCGACCAGCAGCTCGGTGCCGTCGGCCAGGTACAGCGAGCGTTCCGGGTGCCTGGTGCGGATCGACAGCCCGTCGTACGGCCGCGACTGCCGCCACCAGCAGCGGCCCTCCGCGTCGGCGAGCGGCAGCGCGGCGGGAAGCTCCCGGCCGAGCGCCAGGTCGGCCGCGATCCCGGTCAGCCGCTCGGCCGCCCGGTTGAAGATGATGACCCGGCCGCACTGGTCGGCCACTACGAGCCCGTCCGGCAACTCGTCGGCGCTCAGCAGGTCGGCGGGCCGCAATGCGTTCCCCGGCCGCTGCGCCGGGTTGGCCCGCTGCCGTCCTGGCCAGTACGGGCCGCCTGACCCCGGCCGGGCGCCTGAATCCGGCCGGCCGCCAGCGCTCGCAGCCACCGCGCTCACTCGCCGGTCCTCATCGGACTGCCGCTCCCACCCTGCACAGCGCTGCCCCGGCGTGCTTGTGCCGCCGCCCGGGGTCCGGGGGTAAACCGCGGTCGGCTGATGCCGCGTCACGACCCGCACCACGGTGACCCATCCAGATACCGGTCATGACGCAACGTGATCAGAGCCTAGCGCGTCAGCGGGACTGAGCGGCACCCCCATATTGCGCGCGCGCCGAGGCGTAGAGACAGACGGCCGCCGCCGCGGCCAGGTTCAGGCTCTCGGCGTGGCCGTAGATGGGCACGGCGACCGCCTTGTCGGCGAGCGCGACAAGATCGGCGGGCAGGCCCCAGGCCTCGTTGCCGAACAGCCAGGCGGTCGGCAGGGCGAGCCGGCCGGCCTGGTCGAGGTCGTCAAGCCCGAGCGTCGCGCTGCCGTCCGCCGCGAGCACGCCGAGACCCGCGCCGCGCAGCGCGGCGACGGCGTCGGCCACCGGCACGCCGAGCACCAGCGGCAGGTGGAACAGCGAGCCGGCCGAGGACCGCACGCACTTGCTGTTGTACGCGTCGACCGAGGCGCCGGCGAAGATCACCCCGTCCGCCCCGGCCGCGTCGGCCGTGCGCAGCACGGTGCCCGCGTTACCGGGATCCCTGATGTTCGCGAGCACGACGATGAGCCTCGGTGCCGCCGAGACCAGCGCGGTGAGCGGCACGTCGATGAACGGGCAGACGGCAAGCAGTCCCTGCGGGGTCACCGTCTGGGCAAGCTCGGCCATCACCTCGACGCTGACCTCGTGGACCGGCGCTCCGGCGCTCGTCACCGCGGCGACCAGCTCGGCGTGCCTGGACCTGGCCGCCGCGGTGACGAAGAGCTCCCTGATCAGGCCGGCCTGGCCGGACCGGCCCAGCGCCTCCCTGACAGCCTGCGGCCCCTCCGCGAGGAACAGCCTCGAACGCTCCCGCAGCGCCCGCTTGGCCAGCGACCTCGCGGTCCTGACCCGGGGCGACCGGGTGCTCGTAACCATGACCCCTGCCCGACCTCGCCCGGACACGATGATCGCGAAGGATTTTCCCGCGCCGGCGAGGAAAATCCTTCGCGATCCTGCAACTTGCTAAGCGGCCGCGTTCACGTCGGCCGGAAGCGCCTGGCGGGCAACGGCCACCAGCGCGGTGAAGGCCGGGGGGTCGGAGACGGCGAGCTCGGCGAGCATCTTGCGGTCCACCTCGACGCCCGCGGTCCTCAGACCCTGGATGAACCTGTTGTACGTGATGCCCTGGGCGCGCGCGGCCGCGTTGATCCGCTGGATCCACAGCCTGCGAAACGCTCCCTTGCGGTCCTTGCGATCCCGGTAGGCGTAGGTCATCGAGTGCAGGGACTGCTCCTTGGCCTTGCGGTACAGCCTGGACCGCTGGCCACGGTAGCCGCTCGCCCGCTCGAGGACGACCCTGCGCTTCTTGTGGGCATTGACCGCCCGCTTTACGCGTGCCATGTGTTCGACTCCCTCACGTCGGACCGGGTCACTTGCCCAGCAACTTCTTCATGTTCTTGGCGTCTGCGGGCGCGAGCGTCACGTAGTTCGCCAGGCGGCGGGTCTTGGTGCTCGGCTTGTGCTCAAGATAGTGAGCGCGGTTCGCGCGGCGGCGCATCACCTTGCCGGTGCCAGTGAGCCGGAACCGCTTCTTGGCACCGCTGTGTGTCTTCATCTTCGGCATGTCGCCGCATCCCTCGTTCCTCGCGCGCTTCCGCGCGTCCTGTGTCCGCCCGCCGACCACGCATTGTCAGGCGGGCACGTCTTCGTTCTCCCGGGAGCTGGCCCGTCAGCTCCCGGCCTCGGCGCCGTGCTCGGCCGGCCTTGCCGTCGGCACCTTTCCCTCCTCGCCGGGCTTGGCCGACGAGGACCGCGGCGCGCTCGGCTTTGGCGGGGACGGCTTAGCCCTCCCGCCGGGCGGCGGCCCCGGCCGCGGTGCGGCCGGCCTGGGCGTGCCGCCTGCCGACGGTCCCGGCTTGGGGGCCTGCGGCCTAGGCGCGCCCTGGCCCGGCTTGGGCGCGGCACCGGGCGGTGTCGCCGGCCTGGCGGCCGCGGGCCTGGCGGACGGCCCTGGACCCGGCCGCGCCGCGGCCCCGCCCGACGACCCCGGACCGGGGCGCGCAGTCCCGGCGGACGGTGCCGGACCCGGACGCGCAGTCCCGGCGGACGGTCCCGGACCCGGACGCCCAGTCCCGGCGGACCGCGCCGGACCCGGACGCGCGCCGGACCCGGCCGAAGGCGCCGGACCCGGCCGGGTGGTCCCGCCGGGCGCCGGACCCGGCCTGGCCGCGGTGCCGGCCGAAGGCACCGTACCCGGCCTGGCCGCAGCGGACGTCGTGCCCGGACGCGGCGCGGCCGAAGCCGCCGAAACGGCCGGACGCGGCGCGGCCGGGGCCGCCCAAACGGCCGGACGCGACGTGGCCGGGGCTGCCGAAGCCGCCGGACGCGACGTGGCCGGGGCTGCCGAAGCGGCCGGACGCGGCGCGGCCGAAGCCGCCGGAGCCGGCGGCCGCGGCGCGGCGGTCCCGACGCTGTCCCGGCCGGTCGCGTGGGCCGGCGCAGCCGCCCTGGCACTGGCCCGGTCCTGGCCCCGGACCGCCTTCGTCTCGGCCTTCTTGCGGAGCGGCCCGATCACCATGATCATGTTCCGGCCGTCTTGCTTCGGCTGCGACTCGACGAAGCCGAGTTCCTCGACGTCGCCGGCCAGCCGCTGAAGCAGCTTGTACCCAAGCTCCGGCCTCGACTGCTCGCGGCCGCGGAACATGATCGTCACCTTGACCTTGTCTCCCTGCCGCAGGAACCGCTCGACGTGGCCCTTCTTGGTGCCGTAGTCGTGCGGGTCGATCTTCGGCCGGATCTTGATCTCCTTGATGACCGTCTGCGCCTGATTCTTGCGCGACTCCCGGGCCTTGAGCGCCGACTCGTACTTGAACTTGCCGAAGTCCATGAGCTTGCAGACCGGCGGCCGCGCGGTCGGCGCCACCTCTACGAGGTCGAGGTCTGCCTCCTGGGCCAGCCGCAGAGCGTCGGTGATCGAGACGATCCCGACCTGCTCGCCGGATGGGCCTACGAGGCGAACTTCAGGTACCCGGATACGGTCGTTGATACGAGGTTCAGTGCTGATGTGACCTCCAATGTCACCTTGTTCCCGATCCGGGCCTGTCCCGGATCGGGCACGCCGGCGCTCTCCGCGAAAACAGAAAGCCCCGCACAGCTCGCATGCGGGGCCACCACGGCACGGAGCGCGCCGCGCAGGCTGTGCCTGCGGAGCGTCGCCGCGCACGCCCGGCACCGGCTCGCTATCAGCGCGCCAGCCCGGGTCGTCCGGCCTGCACCAGGCAGCCGTAGCTGCCTGGACTGCTACCCGCCAGCAGGGCCACGCCGAAAGGCGCCGCAGCGCTGACAAGGTGGGAGGTGGCCGAGGTGGTCCTCCGCTTGCCGCCCGGCGCGATACGCCGGGATGTTGAGTTCTCCTGGCAAGAGTAGCGCATCTTGCCGCTGCGGTCGTAGTCGCAGGACCGCGGATAACGCGAGCCGGGACACCCACTCCAAACAACAACCGGGCTGGCGGCCTGCTTATTTCCGCATGGGCGCCGGCGGCCGGGCCGACCGGCCTGTTTAGCTAAGGGCCGCCGTGGCCGGCCGCTCGCCTGCTCAGCTCGGCCCGGCCGGCCCGCCGCATCTCGTCGACCGGCGCCGGCCGTCCCGTGATCAGCTCGACCTGGAGCGCGGCCTGGTACAGCAGCAACTCAAACCCCCCGACGACGATCGCGCCGGCTGCGGCGGCGGCAGCGGCCAGCGGCGTCGGCCACGGGTGATAGACCACGTCGAATACCGCCGCTGGCGTGGGCCCCAGCCGGCCGAAAATTTGCGCAACTACGTCGGCGGCGCCAGCCGGCACGGTGGAGATAACCAGGCGCGGACCGGCCAGGGAGTCGGGCTCGAACGGCCGGAGCGTGACGGTCATGCCGAGCCGGTCCGCGGCCGAGACCAGGTCGTCCGCCCTGGCGGCATCCCGCACCGCCGCCGTCACGGACCGCTCGCCGAGGTCGCGCAGCGCGGCAAGCGCGGCGCAGGCGGTCGCGCCGCCGCCGAGGATCAGCGCCGGGCCGACCGGCGAGGACGGGACCGTCGCCCGCCCGGCACCGATGCCTTGCTCGGCCAGCGCACGGACCATGCCGGGGACGTCGGTGTTGTACCCGAGGCGCTGCGCAGCTGCGAACACCACCGTGTTGGCGCCGCCGACCTCGGTGACAAGGGGCTCGATCCGGTCGAGCAGCGGCAGCACGGCCCGTTTCAGCGGCATGGTGAGCGAGAGCCCGGCCCACTCAGGGCCGCACCGGTCGAGCAGCGCGGGCAGGCCCGCCTCGTCGCACTCGATCGCCTCGTACCGCCACCAGGTCAGGCCGAGCGCCGCGTAGGCGGCCGTATGCAGCACCGGCGACAGCGAATGGCCCACCGGCGAGCCGAGCACTGCCACCCGCACCCTTCGGCGGTCATCCTCGCTCAGCTCTCGAACTGCTGCTGCCATTTCTGGAACTGCGAGTAGTTGTCGGTGAAGTAGGTCTTACTCGGGTGGACCTTCAGATCGGTGATGAAGTACAGCCACGGGCCGTGCGTCGGGTGCAGCGCGGCCTGGATGGCCTCAAGCCCGGGGTTGCCGATCGGGCCAGGCGGCAGTCCCTTGTGCAGGTAGGTGTTGTACGGGGTGTCCTTGTTGATCTCGGCGTTCGTCGCCGCGGCCGTCGGCCCGCCGGCAATGCCCAGGCCGTAGAAGACGGTGCTGTCGAAATGCAGCGGCATGCCACTGCCCAGCCGGTTCCAGGCGACCCGGGCGACCTTCCCGAAGTCGCCCTTACCGCTCTCGGCCTGGACCATGCTGGCGACGATGAGGACGTGCCACGGCGTGGTGTTGACGCTGCGCGCCGCGGTGGCCAGGCTCATGCCGGCGATCCTGTGGTTGAAGTTGCTCACCATCATCTGCAGGATCTGCAGTGGCGTCTCGTGCGGAGTGAGCTCGTAGGTGTCGGGGAACAGGAAGCCCTCGGCCGTGGAGCCAGCCCAGGACGGCAGCCCGAGCGCGCTCGGCGGATGGTCGATGATGTCCATGAAGGCGCTGGACGGGAGGCCGGTCCGCTTGGCGAATATCTTGGCTATGTCGACTGCGCGGGTACCCTCGATGATCGTGATCTGGTCGGCGCTGCGCGCCTTGGAACTCAGCAGGGCCTGCACGGCCAGGGCCGAATTCATGTGAAGTTGCAGCTTGTACACGCCGGGCTGGAGGGTGCCGGTCGCGGCGGCAGCGGCCGTGTCGTAAGGCCGCAAAGCCATGATCACGCCCTTCCTCAGCAACATGGGGCCTAGCTCGCCGAGCGAGGCGCCCTCCGGGACGATCACGGTCACATGTCCGTACCCCGCGCCCTTGTAGTCGCCGTAACGGTTGTTGATCAGGCGGCTGACATAGGTGGTGCCGAAGGCAGCGGCGATACCCACGATGAGGATCACTGCGAAGATGGCGACCGTGAACGCGACCTTGCCGCGCACGCTGCGGCGCTTTCTCCCGCGGCCGCGGCCGCCGCCGCTGCCTGCTGGCTCGGCACCGCCGCCGCCGAAGCGGCGCGAGAGCAGCCCGCTGCCCGCGTCGTCGTCCACCCAGTCGTCTTCCGGCGGCTCGTCCTGCCACTGGGCGTAACCATCTGACCCGGCCGGAAGGGGCCCGGCCAACGCGGCTACCTCCCGGCCCCGGTCTGCTCGCGTTTTGGCCGGTGGCGGCCCTGCCGTCCACCGGATGCTGCCCGTGTCCTGGGCATTCGAATCCAGCAAGCCTGACTGCTCGTACTCGTCGTCCGGGCTGACCGACCTCGAATCGAGCCGACGGATGCTTCCCGAGCCGTCGCGGGTGAAGTACCCGGCGCCCGGGTCGGCCACTGACCCCGTGTCCGGGCGGCCGAACGACCCCGTGTCCGGGCGGCCGAACGACCCCGTGTCCGGGCGGCCGAACGACCCCGTGTCCGGGCGGCCGAACGACCCCGTGTCCGGGCGGCCGAAC
>DASPZH010000479.1:0-9738 GCA_035636335.1 Streptosporangiaceae bacterium | reverse complement strand
CAGCGCCGCCCGCCCAGGCAGCGCCGCCCGCCCAGGCAGCGCCGCCCGCCCAGAAGGCGCCGCCGGTCCAAGCCGGTCAGTCGTTCACTGGCGAGTTCGCCCCGGTCCATGTGCCGCGGCGGGCGACCACCCCCGAGGCCCGCAGCGGCAGGCCGCGCGTAGTTGGTGTGGCTGCGCTGGCCGTCATCCTGGCGGCCACCGGAACCGTCGCGGTCGTGCTGCTTTCCCGCACGTCAGGCGACGGACCGCACGGGAGTCGCCAGTCGGGGCAGCCGCACGCGCCCAGCCAGTCGACCAGGACGGCCAACCTCGCCGCTACCTGGGTTGCCGGGCAGGTCAGTCATATCGCGTCCGTAGCCTGTGACAAGGCCATGTGCGACGCGCTCACGGCTCACGGGTTCCCCGGCCGCCGCCTGCAGTTGATCAGGCCAGACTCGCCATATCCGCGGCATGCGCAGGTCGTGGTCGTGACACCGGCAGTCCAGCGCCAGTTCGGCAGCAGCCTCGGAACCGACTGGGCGCCGGCCGTCCTGGCCAGTTTCGGCGCGGGCAGCAGCGCCATCAGCGTCCGGGTACTGGCTCCGCACGGAGCCGCGTCCTACGACGCCGCCCTGAAGGCGGACCTGAGCCTGCGGAGAATCGGCGGAACCGGGCTGCTGGCCAGCCCGCAGGTCGCGGCGTCGGCCGTGGCCAGGAAAGAGCTGGAGAGCGGAAAGGTCGATGCCCGGCTTATCGTGGCACTCACCGCGCTCGCCTCGCTGCATCCGATCGACATCCTGGACTTCGGCACCGTCTTCCCCGGTACGAGCGGCGGCATCCCGCTCCGGGTCGCCGATCTGGCGGTCAACGACGCCGCCTCCGGCTTGCCCAGGTCTGACTACCTTCGGTTCCTGCTCAGGCACATGGGCGAGCGGGCCGGCATATACCGGCCCCAGGCCGCCGGGCTGGAGCACGACGCGGCCGGGAAACCGATCTTCCGCATCAGGTTCTCGGCGCCGAGCCCGCTCGGGGTGCTCGGCCCGCCGGCTGGCTAGATGCCCCGCGGCCACGTGTGGACGGGCTGATTGGTGTGCATGTGCTCGATGTAGCGCTTGGTCATCAGCCGCAGCGCCTCCGGCCGGTCCGCCCCGGTCTGGCCCGGCGACGCCTGTGCCGTCGCTATCTGCCAGGCGGCACCGGTCTGGCCGGTCAGGCAGCGTTGCTCGATGATGCCGAGCAGCCGGTCGGCGTGCGCCCGGGCGACGCCCCAGCGGCTGAGCCCGCTGCGGGCCAGCGGCAGTAGCCGGCGGAGCACCAGTTCCGCCACGGGCGCCTCGCCCACGCCGGGCCAGTACAGTTCCGCGTCCATGCCGTGCCGGGCCGCCGCGTGCAGGTTCTCGGCGGCGGTCGCGAACGACATCTGCGTCCAGATCGGGCGCTGCGCCTCGGCCAGGGCGCGGACGAGACCGTAGTAGAACGCCGCGTTCGCCATCGTGTCCACCACCGAGGGGCCGGCCGGGAGCACGCGGTTCTCCACCCGCAGATGCGGCCGGCCGCCGACGACGGCGTAGACCGGGCGGTTCCAGCGGTAGATCGTCCCGTTGTGCAGGCTCATCTCCCCCAGGACCGGACTGGCGCCGCCCTCGATCGCCGCCAACGGGTCCTCGTCCTCGCAGATCGGCAGCAGCGCGGGAAAGTACCTGATGTTCTCCTCGAACAGGTCGAACACCGAGGTGATCCAGCGCTCGCCGAACCACACCCTCGGCCGCACGCCCTGGCTCTTAAGCTCCTCCGGGCGCGTGTCCGTGGCCTGCTCGAACAGCGTGATCCTGGTCTCGTGCCAGAGCTGGCGGCCGAACAGGAACGGCGAGTTGGCGGCCAGGGCGACCTGCACGCCGGAGATCGCCTGCGCGGCGTTCCAGTAGCTCGCGAAGGCGTCCGGGCTGACCTGGACATGAAGCTGCACGCTCGTGCAGGCGGCCTCGGGGGTGATGCTGTCCGCGTGCGTGAGCAACTGCTCGGCACCGTCGATCGCGATCTGGATGTCTTCCCCGCGCGCGGCGAAGACCTGCTCGTTCATGACCCGGTAGCGCGCGTTCGCCGACAGGTTGCCCGCGTGCACGTCCGCTTGCCGCAGCGTCGGCAGGATGCCGATCATCACCAGGTGACTGCCGCTGCCGCGGGCCTTCGCGTCGGCGGCGTCGAGGTCGGCGCGCACCTCCTGCTCCAAGTCGGCGAACGCGTCACCGTCGAGCCGCCGCGGCGGCACGTTGATCTCGATGTTGAACTGCCCGAGCTCGGTCGCCCACGCCGGGTTCGCGATCGCGGCGAGCACGTCGGCGTTGCGCATGGACGGCGCGCCGTCCTCGTCGACGAGGTTCAGCTCGATCTCCTGGCCCACCAGCGACGCGCTGTCCTCGAACACGTGCTCGCGCAGCATCCGCTCGAACACGTCGAGCGAGCGCCTGAGCTTGTCCCGGTACTTTCTCCTGTCCTCGCCGCTGATCTTGATCGGCTCGATGTCACGGCCCATTGCGGCCTCGCTCAGGTAGACGTGTGAACCGCGGGTCCCTCCCGGCATCTCCTACACGGTCGCACGCGACCGCGGCTTACGCCAGCGCCTGCGCCGCCGCATCGACATTGTCATCGGGGCGCGCGGAGGGCACGATGTGCGAGTGATGGCCAACTCGGGTGCCGTGACGCTGGCGGCCTCGCCGCCGGCGGGCCGGCGAGCGGCCGGGCCCGGGCGGTTAGCGTGCCCGCCGAGCAGACCCCCGAGCCGCCCCGCGGGCCCGGCCCGAGTTCCGGCGCGGACGGGACCGTCGTGACCTTCCGGCTCGCCGACCCGCGCCGCGAGCTGGCCGGCGTGAAGCTGCGGACGGACGTGCCCATCGCGAGCGACCCGCTCGACTTCCGCCGCCGCGGCCGGGGCTGGGAACTGGTGATCGGCAGGCCGCCGGTGACCAGGATGGAGTACCTGCTCGAGCTTCGCCGCGGCGACGGCAGCACCGCGGCGGTGACCGACCCTGGCAACCCATTGCGCGTAGCGGGTGCGTTCGGGCCGAAGAGCGTCTGTGAATTTCCCTCCTACGCAGAACCCGGCTGGCTCAGTGCCCCTTACAAGCCGGGCGTCACCCGGGCGCTCGACCTGGCCGTCCCCTCGCTCGGAGCCGCGATCCCCGTGCTGACCTGGGCGCCGGCCGGGACACCCGACGATGAGCCGCTCCCGTTGCTGGTGGTGCACGACGGGCCGGAGTACGACGCCCTGGCCAGCCTGACCCGCTACCTGGCGGCCGGGGTGGCCGGCGACTGGCTGCCGCGGTTGCGCGCCGCGCTGCTCGGCCCCGGGTCGCGGGACCGCTGGTACTCGGCCAACGCGAGCTACGCGCGGGCGCTGCGGAAGCTGGTGATCCCGGCGCTGGCCGGCAAGCTGGCGACGAGCGCGCGGATCGGGATGGGCACCAGCCTCGGCGGGCTGGCGATGCTGCACGCCCAGTGCCGCTACCCGGACGCCTTCGACGCGCTGTTCCTCCAGTCCGGCAGCTTCTTCACCCCGCGCTCCGACAGCCAGGAACGGTGCTTCGCCCACTACCGGCGCGTCGTCGCGTTCGTCGCCGGGGTGCACGCGGGCGGCCTGCCGGACCGGCCCGTGCCCGCGGTCCTCACCTGCGGCGCGATCGAGGAGAACCTCGAGAACAACCGGCTGATGACGCGGACGCTGCTCGGGCGCGGCTACCCCGCGGCGCTGCACGAGGTGCCCGACGCGCACAACTACACGGCCTGGCGGGACGCCTTCGACCCGCATCTCACCCGGCTGCTCGGCCGGATGCGGCCATGAACCGGGTGAGCGCCGAACTGTGGTCCGACGCCATCGGCGCGGCCGGCACGGTGATCCGCTACGGTCACTGGGGCCGGGCGGTCCTGGTCTTCCCCACCGAGCAGGGCAACGCCGCGGACTTCGAGAACAACGGCATGGTCGGCGCCGTGTCCTGGCTGCTCGACGCCGGACGGCTGAAGCTGTACTGCGTCGACAGCTATGACTCGCAGTCGTGGTCGGACGCCGCCGTCGGCATCGAGGAGCGGGCACGCCGGCACGGCCGTTACGAGTCGTGGATACTCGACCAGGTCGTGCCGTGGATCCGCGCGGACTGCGGCGGGCCGGTCGAGGTAGCGACGCTCGGCTGCAGCCTCGGCGCGTTCCACGCCGCGAACTTCGCGCTCAAGCGGGCCGACGTCTTCCCCCTGGCAATGTGCCTGTCCGGCAACTACGACCCGGCCGCGTGGCAGGGCTGGGGCGAGCGCGGCACCGCGGCGTACTTCAACAACCCTCTCGACTACGTCGGTCACCTGAACGGTGACCACCTCGCCTGGCTGCGCGACCGGGTGTGGCTGCTGCTGGTCTGCGGTCAGGGCCAGTGGGAAGACACCACGGGGTCGCTGGAGTCGACCAAGCGGTTCGCCGCGCTGCTGGCCGACAGGCATATCGGGCACGAGCTCGACCTGTGGGGCCACGACGTGCCCCACGACTGGCCGTCCTGGCGCGCTCAGCTCGCCCACCACATGCCGCGGTTCTGCGCGGGAGGGAGCCCCCGTTGACGGCGACGACTCACCTGATCGGGTTGCTGCTCGGCACCGAGGAAGACTGGCCGAGGGCGTTCGAGGAACTGCTGCGCCGCCTGGGACCGGTCAAGGGGGCGGACGGCACCCGGCATGCCTTCGAGTGCGAGCGGGTCACCATCGAGCCGTTCGGCCTGCGTGACCAGCCGCGCTACGACCTGGCCGTGGACCGGCTGGCGTACTGGTACTACCACCCCAGGGAGTGGCTGAAGAAGGTCGCGCTGATGGACAACGTGTACCTGCTCAACAGCCCGTTCACGTTCCAGTCGATGGAGAAGCACGCGGCCTACTGCGCGATGATGCGGCTCGGCCTCAAGGTGCCTGAGACGGTCCTCGTGCCGTTCAAGAACCCGCTGGACAACGCGCGGTACGCCTACACGGCCGCCCGGTACAACCAGCCCTTCGACCTGGACGCCATCGCCGAGCGGATCGGCTACCCGCTGTTCATGAAGCCCTACGACGGCGGCGCCTGGCGCGGCGTGTCGCGCATTGGCAACGCGGCCGAACTGCACGCCGCGTACGACGCCAGCGGCGAGATGCTCATGCACCTGCAGAAGGCGGTCGAGGACTACGACGTCTTCGCGCGGTCGCTGTCGATCGGCGCCGAGACGATGGTGATGCGGTTCCGGCCGGACCAGCCCATGCACCTGCGCTACGCGGTCGAGCACGACTTCCTGACGCCCGCCGTCGGCACCGAGGTCGTGACGATCGGGCGCCTGGTGAACGCGTTCTTCCGGTGGGAGTTCAACTCGTGCGAGACGCTGGTCAAAGACGGCCAGGTCTACCCCATCGACTACGCGAACGCGTGCCCCGACGTCGCGCTGACCAGCCTGCACTACTACTTCCCGTGGGCGATGAAGGCGCTGGTGAAGTGGTGCGTCTTCGCGCTGGTGACCGGCCGGCGGCCCAGGCTCGACCTGGAGGCCGACCGGTTCTTCGAGATCGCCGACGACCCGCGCGCGTCCTATCCGAGCAAGGTGCGGGCGTACCGCGTGCTCGCGGACGCCTACTTCGCGACCGACCGCTACGACGACTTCTGCGCGAGCAGCCTGGCGCACTTCGACGAGCTCGCCCTGGACTGGGTGGCGGGGCCCGACTTCGACGACCTGCTGGTCGAGACCGTCAGGTCGGTCTACCCGCCCGGCGAGCACGACCGGTTCATCGCGCATCTGCGCGGGCTGGTCGATCTGTGGGTCAGGGACGACACCGCCCGCCTGCGGGGGGCGTGACCCGGTGCGGGCGGTCAGCCGAGCGCGGGCAGTCAGCCGAGCGCGGGCAGTCAGCCGAGCGCGGGCCTGACGATGTTGCGCAGCGGGCGGCCGGCCAGGTGCCGCGCCGCCTGGCCGGCGACGAACTCGGGCGCGCGCCGCGCGAAGGCGGCGGTGTCGCCCCCGATGTGCGGCGTGATCAGCACGTTCGGCAGCGTCCACTCCGGGCCGTCGGCAGGCGGCGGCTCCGGGTCGGTCACGTCGAGCGCCGCGCGCAGCCGGCCGGCAGCGAGCTCGCTGGCCAGCGCCGCCGCGTCGACGACCGGCCCGCGCGCGACATTGACCACGAGCGCTCCGTTGGGCAAAGCGGCGAGAACCTCCCGGCCGACCAGGCCCCTGGTAGCCGGATGCAGCGCGATGCAGACCACGAGGATGTCCGCCGCGGCGGCGAGCGCCGGCAGCTCGGGCAGGCCAGCGACGCCGTCCCGCGGAGTCCGCGATACCCGGCTCACGCTGGCGCCGAACGGCAGGACGCGCGCGTGTATCGCCGCGCCGACCGCGCCGTAGCCGACCAGGAGGACGCGCTGGCCGTCCAGCGACTCGGTCCGCGCGTGCGACCAGGTCCGCCTGGCCTGTTGCGCGGCGAACCGCGGGATCTGCCGCAGGCTGGCCAGGATCAGGGCCACGGCCAGGTCGGCGGTCCCTTCCTCGTGGCCGAGGCCCTGGCCGTTGCAGAGCACCGCGTGCGGCGGCACGGCCTCGAGCACGTCGTCCACGCCGCTGCTCAGGCTCTGCACGACCTCCAGCCGAGCAAGCTCGTCGATCAGCTTGATGCTGGCGGCATCGCCCATGTAGGGCAGGCAGTAGAAGGTGACCTCGTCTAGCCGACCGCTGAGGGCCTCGCCGTACCTGAGCACGCGGGCCCGCGGCAGCGCCGTCGCGGCGTAGTCCGCGACCCCGTCCGCCTCGGGCAGCAGCAGCGACATCCGTTCCTCCCCCTCGCGGCGCTTCCCGGTCCCGGACTCGCTACCCAGCGCTGTCGCCCACGGTCGCCATCCCAGACGCGTGCCCGGACGCGTGCCCGGACGCGTGCCCGTCGGCGTGCCGGGTCGTGCGTCCGTCAGCGTGCCCGTCGGCGTGCCCGGTCCTGTGCCCGTCGGCGTGCCCGACCGCTTCCAAGACTGCCGCGACCGCCCGGCGCACCGCGTTCCGGTGCCCGCGGCTGTAGGCGCCGTGCCCGGACCGCCAGGTGGCCCACACCTCGTCACGCGTTTCCTTCGGCACCATGTACCAGTGCCGGCGGCACATCAGGCGTGACGGATCGATCTGATCGCCGCAGCCGGAGATGGGGCAGTGGCGGACTCCGGAGGATAACGTCGTCAGCCGACCTCGCGGTCCTCGGCCAGGGCCACCCGTTACCGCCCTGCCGGCAAACTGACCGGCCATCGTTGACCTCCCTTGGCATGACCTTATGACATACAACGTTACGGTCGGTCGCAGACTATCCCGCAAACGCCCCCCTAAACGTCCCCTGGGGTTGAACTCGGATCGGATGGTTCAGCCGCCCGCGGGACGGGGCCGATACCGGCTGATAACGTCGGTGCCGAAGCGTGCCATCTCCTCCCGCTGCGGCGAGAACTGGAGCAGCAGCAGCCCGACGCCGGCCGCGGCATAGGCCCCGACCCGGTCGATGATCTGGTCGGGTGTGCCGAGCAGCCCGCTGCGCAGGCCGCGGTTCGAGACGCTGTACTCCTCGATCGAGACCCGGGACTCGAGCTGCGATCCCTCGATGAAGTCCCGGTAGGAGGCGTAGGCGTCGGGCGAGGACCGCACGTTGAGTATCCGGTCAAGCTCCGCGCCGACCTCCGCCTCGGAATCACGGCAGATCACGTAGCCGGAGACGCCGAACTCGAGCGGCGGCCGGCCCGTCGCGGCGCGGAGCGCGGACAGCTCGGCGACCTTCGCCGCGATCACCTCGGGCTCGTCGCCGTGCATGACGTAGGCGTCCGCCTGGGCGGCGATGACCTGCTTCGCCTTCGGCGACTCCCCGCCCATGTAGATGACGGGCGGGCGGCTCGGTTTCGGCTCGAGCACGGCCCCGTCGAGCCGGTACAGCGGCCCGGAGTGGGTCACCGTGTCCTCGCGCAGCAGCCGGCCGACGACCTCCAGCCACTCCTGCGTCCTGGCGTACCGGGCGTCGTGGACGTCGAACGGCGCGCCGTACTGGCTCGCCTCGTCCTTCCACCAGGACGAGACCACGTTGAGCGAGATCCGGCCCGGGGCAATCAGGTCGAGCGTGGACAGCGCCTTGGCGGTCAGCGCAGGCGAGTGGTAGTTGGGCCGCACCGCCAGCATCAGCTCGAGCCGGCTGGTCACCGCCGCCACCGCGGGAGCGAGCGTCCAGCAGTCCAGTGACGGCGCCCGGTGCCCCTTGATGTCGTTGAGGTTCAGCTCGGCGATCAGCGACAGGTCGAACCCGTGCCGCTCGCTCTCGGTCGCCAGGCCGGCGACGTAGGGCCAGGCGACCGGCATGCCCTCGTCGGGGACATTGCGCAGCCAGCCGCCGAAGATCGGCATCCAGTAGCCGAACCGCATCGCGTCACGCCGCCTTTCTTGCCTCTTCGTCAAGCAGCCGCCCGAGGTAGGCGGCCACGGCCCGCTGCGCCGACCTGGGTGCCACGGCCTCGATGCCGGCGTTGTAATTCGTCGTGGTGTTGATGTCGTAGGTCACGAGCCGGCCGTCCGCCGTCTCGATGAACTCGAAGCCGGCGATCTCGATCCCGCGCTGCCGGGCGAAGCCGACGTACCGGCCGGTGATCGGGTGGTCAAAGCCCTCGCGGAGCGTGAACAGGCTCGGGACCGGCCCCGCGCCCGCCGCGCACACGTCGGCCGGGCAGAGCTGGAACCCGCCGAGCGCCGTGTCGGCACAGATCGCGTAGATGAACTCGCCGCCCACGACCTCCGCCCGGGTGATCCTGGGTTCGGCGGCGCGCAGGTACTCCTGGAGCAGCGTGATGCCGTCCACCGGCGCCTCGTACTCGGCCGAGGCGAGGTAGGCGTCGAAGTCCTCGTGGCGGTCGAAGAGGTGGACGCCGAGCCCCTTACCGCCCTGGTTGTGCTTGCCGATGAACGGCGCGGGCAGCTTCCTCGCGGCCGCGGCGAGCTCGCCGGTCCCGGCGACGGCGACCGTCCGCGGCACGTCGAACCCGGCCGCGCAGAGCGCGACAAGCTGGTCGACCTTGCTCATCTCCAGCTCGAGCACCCGCCGGCCGTTGACGACCCGCCGGCCGTGCGCTTCCAGCCAGCTCAGCACGCCGCGGGTCTGGTCCTTGGCGTACGGATGCCCGCGGGTGTGCGACGACGCGCTCATCCTCGACCAGAACACCCCGGCCGGCGGCGGCTCGCTCAGGTCGAAGGCGGAGTCGCCAAGCAGCCACTGCTCGTACGGTATCCCCGCCGCGTCGAGCGCTGCCGCCACCGGCGCGAACCACTCCGGGTTCTCGTGCAGCACATGGACCTTCACAGCCGCCCGGCCTCCCGCAGTCGCGCCACGAGTGTCAGCGTATGTCAGCCATCGTCACGGTCCGACGGGATGCCCCGCCGGGCCCGCGTTAGAGTCTGCCTGATGCCGCATCCGGCAGCGAACCGACACCTGGAGACAGCGTGGATCTCGGTCTGAGCGGCAAGGTGGCGGTGGTCGCCGCCTCGAGCAAGGGCCTCGGCCGGGCGTCGGCACTCGCGCTGGCGCGTGAGGGCGCCAGGGTCACGATCTGCGCCAGGAACGAAGCGGACCTCGACGCGACCGCCGAGCAGATCAGGCGCGAGACGCGCGCCGAGGTGCTCGCCATCCAGGCCGACCTCACTCGCGCGGAGGGCGTCACGAACGTCGTCGCCGCGACCGTCGAGCGCTTCGGCGGAGTGGACGTGCTGGTCA